>JAJAYX010000773.1 GCA_026785985.1 Rudanella sp.
GTCTTTCCCACGGGTAATAATCAACACAGTGTCGCGCAGATAGCGACCTCCCTCCCGGCTGTCGATACTAATCGAGGTTTGGCCGTTTGGAACTGAATCTAACCGCATGCCCATGTCACGGACAATTTTGTTCAAGTCATACTTCGACAGGGCTTTTATGCCCTCCCGGTTGGGGGCGTAGATGACCACTTTGGTACGGTTCGCAAATTGGATGATTAGCGAATCGGCGGTTGGGTTGGCTATGGTGGGTAGCGTAGTGACCATCAGCAGCAGCAAGGTTGTTGTTAATGTGATGTTACGTTTCATTATTTCTGTTGTTTTCTTTGGTTTTCTTTTGATTGGGCTGATTGAAACAGTCGGTTAACGAGGCCACTTTCCTCATCAGCTTCATTCGTATTAACATCGGCTTTTGCCAGGGCTTCACCGTCTTTCAGCCGTTTGATCTGGCGAAAAATGCGCGCAATTCGGGCATTTTTAACGGGAGTCTCAGTAACAGCTTTTCGTTGTGGTTGAGCTTCCTTTGTTTCGATTACTGGTTGTTCAGATACAGGTTCGGCTACGCTCACAATTAAGGTGCGCTCTGGATTTGGCGAGGCCGGTGTTGCAGTACTGTTTTGAGAAGTGGCACTGGCTAATTCATTCTTCACTGAAACATCTGGTTTGCTCAACGTTGGTTCCGGTTGCTTTTCTGTTGCTTTAACAATCTGGTTTTGTGGGCTTGCGTTACTAATTCCTTTCGACTTTTCCACTTTAGACTGTCTGGCATATTCGCTGTGCTGTTCTTCTGGTTTTAACTCATTTTTGCGACTATCAGTCGTTTTTGGTTGCGTAACCACCGCTTCAAAAACCTCGTTGGGTTTGCTTAGGGGTGAAGAAACGGCCTGCTTATTAAGCGGCTGGGTTGTTCCCTTAGCCGATTTCTTCCCAACAGACAACTCATTTTCAGCGTTTGTATTAGCCAACTTTTCGCTCCAGTTTGTCCACAGAAAGGCCAGGAGCAAGCAGGCAGCAACTGCCGAGGCCGACCCATACCAAATAGTCCCAATTCGCCGGGAAGGCTTATCCTCTACTACGGGTGGTTGCCCGGCCAGTCGACCTTGCAAACGCGACCAACTTTCGGTGCTTGGCTGCACCGATGCCTGGTTTAGTTTACGCCGAAAGAGGTCATCTAATGGCTGATGTTCGGTTCGCTTGTCCATACTCTCGTTCCAATTTTACCAAACTTGTTTGTAGCCAAAGGCGCGCCCGGCTCAACTGTGATTTTGATGTTCCTTCGGATATGCCTAATTCGTTGGCAATTTCCTGGTGTGTGTATCCTTCGATGGCGTAGAGGTTGAAAATTGTTCGATACCCATCGGGTAGCTGCCCTACGAGCCGTAACAAATCGTCTGCTTCGAGTGAATTGTCGGCCCAGTCATAATCAGGTTCGGTTATTATTTCGTCTAAGCCAATTTCCTGTCGCCACGATTTGGTTTTTCGGAGAAACATGAGCGATTCTGTTACCATGATTCGCCGAAGCCACCCCTCAAAACTTCCCTCTTCCCGAAACTGTCCAATTCGCTCGAAAGCCCGCATGAATCCGTCGATCATTGTTTCTTCGGCATCGCTTCCATTGGCAATATAGCGGACGCAAACAGCCATCATTTTCCCTGAATACCGCTCATAAACGACCTTCTGAGCGCGATTGTCGTTTCGCTTCAGGGCAGTCATGAGTTGAGACTCAGATTGGAAAAATGGTATAATACGGGGCATATAAATATGCTTTATATCCCGAAGATGCTTAAAGGATCGGGTAGGGTTGCACGTTCAGGTAAAGTTTTTTATCGACCACAAAAAAAGGGGCTTAAAGCCCCTCCTGATACTTGATTCCTGCCACATAATGCAGCCAGACTACTCGTGAAATTCTAAAGTTTATGGGTGCAATCAGTACCATTACCGGCGCAATCACGACCACGTATATCCAGCCATCCGGGTCGCCAAACAGGTAGAAAAGCATGAATCCCAGCACTAAAGCAACCCCGCCCGAAACGGCATAACTAACATACATGGCCCCGATAAAATAGCCCGGCTCAATTTCGTAGCGCAGCCCGCAATGCGGGCAGTGTTCATACATATCATCGAAGCCAGTCAATGAATAAAAAGGCTTTCGAAAAATTTTGCCTTTCCTACATTGAGGACATAGCCCGCTTAACACGGCGTGTGATTTCGATACGTCGACCATATTCTTTCATGCTGTTCCGATACCAGAAATAAGCCACAGTGGCAACGATCAGGTAAGGAGCAGCTAATAAATAAACAATTCCAAAATTAAGGTTCGAAGCAACAGTACTACGGCCATTGCTTACGGTGCTTTCGACAACGCTACGACACATAGCGCACTGAGCCATCAGATCGGGTGATACTGCCAAAAACAGCATTACCACTGCTATCGTTATTCTTGTCCAAATCTTCATGATCTTATTCGATTTAGAAGGTATAATAGGGCGCAATCATAAAATATACAATTACCCCCGTCATGCTTACATAGAGCCAGATTGGGTAGGCCCATTTCACAGTTGCCTTGTGCCGGGCAATCTGCCCTGACAAAGCGAAATAGACAGCTCGCAATACAAACCAAACCACCACTATCGACAATATAATGTGAGAGATTAGCAGAAAATAGTAAACCGGGCGAATCCAGCCTTGTCCTCCAAAGGGGGTTGACTGATGTGTAATGTGATAGAGTATATAACTAACCAGAAAAACGGCTCCAAGTGAAAATGCCCCTAACATACTCGTACGGTGAGCCGCTATATTCTTCTGCCTGATAAAATACAAACCTAACAGGAGCAATACGGTAGTTAGCGAATTGAGTACTGCATTCACAAAAGGCAATGAGTTTGTCCATGCACCTAAATCTACTTTCAAACGAATGCCGAGCATCACTGCAACAGCAATTGGAATAGCAATTGCAAGCGTATTGATAACCCGATTGACTTTGCGCCCCTGGGCCACTTGAACAGTCTGCATGATTATGAATTATTGTTTCTTATAGATGTCTAATAGCACCCGCATTTCCAGTATAAGGCGGTCAACATCTTTCTTATCGGTGCCATCATAGAACCCCCGGATGTGGCCTGCCTTATCTACTAAAACTAACTTTTCGCTATGAATAAAAGTTTCGTCGGGTTTGCCGTAGGTAACACCATGATCAACCACGGGCAGGAAATAACCATGCTGTGCCAGATTATAGATCTGGGCTTTGTCGCCGGTCAGGAAATACCATTTTCCAGGCAAGGCCTCGTACCGTTTTGCATATGCTTTTAGCTGCTCTGGTTTGTCGTGTTCAGGATCAACGGAGAACGACAGAAAAATAATTTCCGACTTATCACGGAAGATGTCCTGCACCCGCGTTAATTCGCCGGAGATTTTGGGGCAGATAGTGCCGCAACGAGTAAAGAAAAAAGCAGCCACGTGAATCTTACCTTTTACAGTAGTACTATCTGTGAGGCCGCCGTCCTGATTGGTAAGTCGAAAGCCCGGAACGGTTCGGAAGAGGGTATCTTCTACTTCTCTGCCAAAATCGTTTACCTGTTTACCGATCACAGGCTCTCCGTTTGTCGAGTCGATAACGGGAATATATCGACGAAGTTGGTAATGATTTTGGGTCAATCCCCTGAGCAATACATATGCCAAAGCCGGGACCAGCAGAACAATCAGCAGGATCCCGGCTTTTGTATTTTTAGTCATGTTACCGAAGGTTGAAGATCGAGCCGCCTTCCAGCATCATTGCCAGCAGCAACCAGCAAACAAATAATGTTGGCAGCAGAATGGCCCATATCAGGCCCTTAACCTCATGTTTTAAGTGCATGAACTCGCCAACTATATAGAAGGCTTTCACGATGGTTAGACCAACGAACAAAGAGGTTTTAAAATAGCCTGTTTTGATGGTAAAGGCAATAACAAACTCAAGAGTCGTAACGGCTGAAAGAATAAGGAAAACTTGCCAGATACGCTTGGTTTGGGCCGGAGCGACTTCGGTGCCGACATGGTCTGCGTGGTGATTATAATCAGACATCGTAGTGAAATTGTAAGGTTATAAACCGTAAGTATTAAACCAGGTAGAAGAACGTAAACACGAATACCCAAACGAGGTCAACAAAGTGCCAGTAGAGACCCACTTTCTCTACCATTTCGTAGTGACCGCGACGTTGGTACAGGCCCGTAGCTGTCCGATAGAAAATCAGCATGTTGAGCAAAACCCCGCTGAAAACGTGCGTTCCGTGGAAACCCGTGATAAAGAAAAACAGGTCAGCAAAAGCTGGTGGGCCATATTGGTTTTCGGTCAGATTGGCTCCAAAAACAGTTCGGCTTACCCATTCACCGCTCACAATCTCTTTGATTGACATTCCCTGCTCCGTGCCGTGAATAAAGTGTGACCATTCCCATGCCTGGCAACCTAAAAAGGCAAACCCACCCAGAATTGTCCAAAGCATGTATTTCTCAACCGTCGGGCGGTCCATCCGGTGGCCAGCCTCTACAGCTAATACCATTGTAACGCTGCTAAAGATCAGAATAAAGGTCATTATGCCCACAAATATCAGTGGAGCATCCACACCATGCAGAAAAGGAACTGAGTTATAAACCTGTTCAGGAATGGGCCAATAGAGATTTGAAAATTGGAAGGCCCCGTGGATGGCCGGATCATAGACAGGAAAACTAAACCGAATTAGACCATAGGTTACGAGTAAAGCCGAAAACGTAAAGGTATCTGAGATGAGGAAAAACCACATCATCAGTTTACCATAACTCGCGTTCATTGGTTCGACACCACCCATCCAGGTTTTTTTGTCGAATAGTTCGGTTGACTCCGTCGTTACTGTCGTCGCCATGCGTGAGGTAGTGAGTTTGACGCTTGTATCGCCACAGTTTAATGGAAATAGATTAAGAACGCGAACAAATATAACCAGAGAACGTCCAGAAAGTGCCAATATGTGGTGGCAATCTCCATCTGATCTAAACTCTTGGCATGAATGGTTAACTGAAATGCAGCTTTCAGTGCATAAAGCAAGACAATAAGTCCCGAAATCAGGTGAAAAGCGTGCAAGCCCGTAAACACATACATGAACGACCCGGCCGGGTTTCCCACAAAAAACACTTTTTGGTCAACCAACTGCACCCACCCCTGAAACTGCATATAGAGGAAGGCAATACCAGACACAAAAGTAATGCTTATCGCTAAACGCATCAGTCCAAAGCGGTCTTTTTTTGCAGCCCAGAGCGCAGTTTGCATTGTCAGGCTACTAAAAATCAGCACACCAGTACTATATGAAAACACCGCCGGGATGGTGTATTCCAGCCAGTTACCTTCAGCACGTCGTACCAGATAGGCACTTGTCATGGCTGCAAACAACATGATAATACTGACGATGAACAACCACATAATGAACTTCTTAGGGTTCATCGAAAGGGTTTCTTCCGGTTCTTCAATGGTATAATCGACACTTTCTAATTCCTCTTTCATGTCACAGCTTATCTAAAACGTAAGCAATTTGCACAATAGGCAGGTACAAAAACGAGCCAAACATTAATCGTAAGGCATTCCGGTCTGTTCCCTGCTTGACCAATCGGAAATTCAGATATAAAAACCCAAGTCCTGCTACGGCTGCCACCCAAGCCGACGCGTTTCCCGTGAAGCCAAGTTGCATTGGAAGAATGCTAATCGGCAACAGTACAAGCGTAAACGACAATACAATTAAGGCCGTGTTCAACGACTTAGCGTTATCGAGTGGCAGCAAGCGAAAACCAGCTTTCTTGTAATCATCATCCAGCACCCAGGCAATAGCCCAAAAGTGCGGAAACTGCCAGACGAACTGCACTGCGAAAAGGACAAGAGCCTCCATGTCGATTGTTCCTTTTGCGGCCACACAGCCAATGAGCGGGGGCAAACCACCCGGAATAGCTCCGACGAAAACCGCAATTGGCCCAACTCGTTTCAACGGTGTGTAAGCAAAACTGTATAGCAGGTACGAGACAAACGAGATAGCCGCCGTGAACGGATTGAACCACAACGCCTGAATGAGCGTACCCAGAAATAACAGGACACCCGCAAAATACAACGCACTTCGTTTGCTCAACCGCCCTGATGGTAACGGACGTTTGCCGGTTCGGTTCATCATCCGGTCTAGTTCGACTTCCAGAGCCTGATTGGTCGCATTGGCGGCCCCTGTAATCATCAGCCCACTGATACTGAACAACAGAATCATACCAAAACTGTAAGTTCCTGATGTAGCCAGCATATAGCCAAGCGCACCTGACAAACCAACAATTACCGCCAGCCGAAGTTTCAGCAACTCAATATAGGCTTTAATCTTGGTTCGCCACTGTATCCGCGAAGGCTCCATTTTTTCCTCTACCGTCATCATATTGTTCTCACTGTCTTTCCTGATGATAATCTCCCTTCTTGTGTCGGAAACAGAGATTCTTTGTTAAGTAACAAAATCAACACGAATTGTATTCCCAACGCAACAATGGCAATCGTTAGATGGATCGGCTGGGCAATGGCGGGCATTCCGAGATAAGCCAGCGTAATACCCGTCAGAATCTGTACTACGGTTAATACGACTGCTCCATTTCCCAATACGAGTATAATGCCTTGTGTTTTCGACCGTCTAAACCGCCAGTACCAAAGCAGTTGAGTGATCACAACAATCCACGAAAAGGAGCGATGGATGGCAAACTTGATTCCTAAATTGTCTACCCATTGACCGCGACCAGTTTCGCCCAAACGGTGTGCCACATGATCCACTTCTTCCCGCACCTGCGTTCCTAAGAGGATTTGTGCCAGTAAAATAATCGTACTGATCACCAGAAACCGACTGATAACCACCCTGTTTGTGAGCGAATTATTCGCCAATAGGGTAGAATAGGAGCGGGTTGTTACGTAAAGCAACACCCCTACAATCAGTATGGCCACCAGCATATGCAGTGTAACCATCCAGGGAGATAATAGGCTTGAAACAACTTTTGAGCCAAGCCATCCCTGAAAGCCTACCGAAATAAAGGCGGCAAAACTGAGGACCGTAGTAATCCGGTCTGTTTTGAGGAAGCGGAGGGATGATAGGAACGTGAGGAAAATAAAGAACCCCGTCAGAACGCCCAAAAGTCGATTAACGTACTCAATCCACGTTTTGACCGGGTTAAAAAGGGTATCTCCGTAGCCACGATGACTGTATACTTCCTGGTAATTGGGCGGGAGTTGCGCCACATCTGTCGGTGGCACCCACTGCCCAAAGCACTTAGGCCAATCAGGACAGCCCATTCCAGAGCCGGTTCCCCTAACAATTCCACCTGCCAGAATGACAAGATAGATGGTAATCACCGTTAGGAGAGCCAGGCTCCGAAACTGCTGCTCATGCCTATACTCAATGCGGTTGGTTGAACTGATCATTCAGGTTTTGTGCCTCAATCTCTCTCTCTAAACCAATCAATTCATTCTCATGCGGAAGATTTGATTCAGGCGTTTGTGAATAAGGCACGTTTTGGGGGATGAAGTCATCCTTAGCACCCGGTTTGCTGTAATCGTATGGCCAACGGTAAACGGCAGGAATTTCGCCCGGCCAGTTACCGTGTTTTGGACTGACTGGTGCAGTCCACTCCAGTGTATTCGATTTCCATGGATTTTGCGGTGACCGCTTACCCCGGAACAAGCTATACGCGAAATTGAACAGAAACAGGAATTGCGCGCTGAACGTAACAATGGCTGCTATGGTGATGAACGAGTTCAAATCAGCAAAGATGTTCTTTGTGAAATCGTAGCTCGTAAACGCATAATACCGACGGGGGAAACCAGCAATACCCGTGTAGTGCATTGGGAAAAACACAGAGTAGATTCCAATAAAGGTCAACCAAAAGTGAACATATCCCAATTTCTCGTTCATCAGGCGACCAAACATTTTGGGAAACCAGTGGTAAACACCCGCTAACAAACCAAACGCTGATGAAGCGCCCATTACCAAGTGGAAGTGAGCCACTACAAAATACGTGTCGTGCAACTGAATATCGAGTGCCGAGTTACCCAGAATCAAACCAGTAACCCCGCCCGAAATGAAGAATGATACTAAACCGATTGAAAACAACATAGCCGGTGTGAACCGAATATTGCCACGCCAAAGTGTTGTAATGTAGTTGAACGATTTAACGGCAGAAGGAACAGCAATAATCAACGTTAGGAACATGAAGATTGACCCCAGGAACGGGTTCATACCTGTTACGAACATGTGGTGCGCCCAAACAATAAAGGCAAGAAAAGCAATACCCATCATCGAGGCAATCATGGCGCGGTAGCCAAAAATAGGCTTACGGGCATTAGTTGCGATGATTTCTGAGGTGATACCCAATGCAGGCAACATCACAATGTATACTTCTGGGTGACCAAGGAACCAAAACAAGTGCTGGAACAGGATTGGGCTCCCACCTACGTTTGGCAGAGCCTCGCCATTGATGTAAATCTCAGACAGATAAAAACTGGTGCCGAACGAGCGATCAAAAATTAACAGCAGTGATGCCGATAGAAGCACCGGGAAGGAGATTAGACCCAGGATTGCCGTTAGCAAAAAGGCCCAGATCGTCAGCGGTAACTTGCTAAACGACATTCCTCGTGTCCGCAGGTTAATTACTGTAGTGATGTAATTTATACCACCCAATAATTGCGAGACAATGAATAAGGCCATACTACTCAACCACAGCGTCATCCCTAATTCGGACCCCATATGCGCCTGTGGTAAAGCACTGAGCGGAGGATAAATGACCCAACCACCAGCAGCCGGACCTGTTTCCAGAAACAGTGAAAAGAACATGATCACACTGGCGACAAAAAAGAACCAGTACGAAAGCATATTCAGGAAGCCTGATGCCATGTCACGGGCACCAATCTGCAAGGGAATCAGGAAGTTAGAGAACGTTCCGCTCAGACCAGCCGTCAATACAAAGAATACCATGATGGTTCCGTGCATCGTAATCAGGGCCAGATAGAAGTTAGGATCTAGTTTATTGGTGTCGGTGATCCAGCCCCGCAGAATTGGTTTCAGGAAACCTAATTCCATGTTTGGGAAGCCCAATTGAAGCCGGAAGATTACGGACATGCTAATGCCGATAATAGCCCAGAGGATACCTGAAATGAGGTACTGCTTGGCAATCGTTTTGTGATCTTCCGAAAAGATGTACTTGCGCCAGAAATTATCTGGTTCGTGATGCTCGTGCTCGGCTATGTGAGCCGGAGCCGCGAGGGTAGTTTCTACAGTTGCCATAGGTTGGTATCTGTTCGTAATTGTCGTTTAACGCAATGAAACACTGGCTGCTGAACCACCTTGTTCGGTGGTGGCCGTGGTACTATCAGAAGAAACTGCTGAATCAGCCGGCAGGTATTTGGCCGCTTTTACTTTTAAATTTGCCGGAATCCGGGTCGCGTATTCAGGGTAAGACGTTAACAGAGGCTTTTGTTCGGCACACCACTTTTTCCATGAATCTTCGTCTTCAACAATTAGTCGAAGACGCATAGAAAAGTGACCCCGTCCACAAACCTCAGTACAGGCGATTTCGTAGGTGAAATCCTGGTTGTTCAGTTCATTTTTCATTTGCTCTGTGGTCTTATCAGCAACAAACCAAAAGCGGGTTGGCATGCCCGGAACGGCATCCATTTTCACACGCATGTGCGGAATAAAAACACTGTGTAATACATCACGAGCACGAATTTTCAGCGAGATCGGACGGCCAACCGGAATGTGCATTTCGGTAGTTGATGTAAAATCATCAAACGCTTTTTCATCCGAAAAATCGATCCCTACCTCATTGTTGTTGTCAATAAGTTTATAATTAAAATTACCCAACTTATTATCATCAACACCTGGGTAGCGAACAATCCAGTTGAACTGTTTTCCGACAATTTCAATCTCCTGAGCGCCTTGTGGAGCTTCCGACATAATATCACGCCATGCTCTCCAGCCGGTGAAAACCATCACAGCCATAATTACGGCTGGTACAACTGTCCAGATTAACTCCAGCTTATGGTTTTCTGGATAATAAGCAGCCTTATAATTCTTTTTCGCCTGATACTTAAAGGCAAAGTAAAAAAGAACCGTGTTAGTGAGCATAAAAGCTGCCGTAACAATGGACATTGACACCCAAAACAGGGTATCTGTCCGGCGACCGTGTGGGGAAGAGGCTTCGGGCAGAAAATACTGCGTAGCATCAATAAAAGACCAGACAGCCGCAGTAGTACCCAGCACCAGAAATACCATAAACATGGCTCCGTTGATCTTGTTACTAATGCCCGTGTAAGTAGCATCGTCATCTACTCCGTTGCTATTGACACCCCGCACTACGGCGGCCATACGAGACACTACCAGCGCGGCCAATGCCAGGAAGATTACTGCTAATAAGCCAACTATGTAAATCATAAGATTACGAGGATTTTAAATGTCGTGATGAATTGCTTCTTCAATCATCGGGTGGTTTTTTGGATATAGATTCGCTTTTGCCAACTGAGCCGAAATAGACCACATAAATCCGCACGCAAAGATCAGAATCGTGCCAAATTCAATGGCCCCAAAACCACCATGTTCACCTACCGTACCAGGCATAATATTCGTGTAGAAGTCAAAGTAATGGCCAACAATAATGCCCCAGCAAGCAATCTTTAAAATGCCCTTAACCCGCTTGGCATCCCTTGTCATCAGAACAAGAAACGGAAAGACAAAGTTTAGAAACAAAGTAATAAAGAAAGGGGCTTTGTATATTCCATTAAAGCCACTGAAACGTTCCCTGTAATAGATAGTCTCTTCAGGAAGATTGGCGTAATAAATCAGCATAAACTGAGAAAACCAGACATACGTCCAGAAAATGCTGAACGCAAACATGAATTTACCCAGGTCGTGCAGGTGGTTTTCGTTAACCGCTTGTAGATAACCACGTTCCTTCAGTGTTACCACCGTAAGTGTGATTACGGCTAAACCTGTAACGTGCCAGCTTGCCAGCGTATACCAGCCAAACATTGAGGAAAACCAGTGGGCATCAATCGACATCACAAAGTCCCAGGCAGCCGTTGATGAGGTCACTGCAAACACAACCAGAAAAGCAGTACCGAACTTAATACTCTTCTCGTGGTATTCTGTTCCTCCCCCAAGATCTTCCTTCAGGGAAAAATTACGTAATAGTCGCCACAGGCCATACCACGATGCAAAATAGAACACGATTCGAGCCAGGTAGAAAGGCGTATTCAGAAAGCCACTTTTACCGGCAATAATTGGGTCGTAGTTTTCACTTTTGGGATCATACAAATCATGGTGTGTCCAGTGGAACAAGTCATGTCCGCCTGCAAAAAACACCAGCAAAATGATTGCGCCCATGAAAGGCAGGTAAGCGGGCATAGCTTCGGGAATCCGTTTAAATACGGACGACCAGCCAGCTTGTGCCAGATAATTGTAGGACATGAAGAACATGCCAATCACGGAGACGCCAGCGAAATAGACGGCGTTCAGCCAGAGATTAGCCCACAAACGAGTTGTCCATTTAAAGGCGTGTCCGCCTTCGTTGCTAGCGGTTTGCCCCTGAACAACCTCGTGTGAATGCTCGCCAACGCCAGATGCCAGCAGAAATGAGCCGAGGGCAACGAGTGCCACACCCGCGCCAATGCCGATCAGCAACCGACGCTTCGACTCGCCCGTGAATTCATACTCTTGCTCCAGCGATGGTATTGCGTGAACAGATGCCATTGATTATGATTTTATCCTTGCTGTAATTTGTGAACGTACTGAACGATTTTCCATCGTTCTTCAGGTGTCATTTGCGAACCGTGAGGCCACATACGGCCTTTCCCGTGTGTAATGACGTGGAAAATATGCCCGTCATTCAAATTCTTGAGCGCGTCTGACGAGTAGTTAGGAACGCCCTTATATTGAGCCGCAACCAGACCATCGCCCTTGCCTCCTTCGCCATGACAATGAGTGCAGTAACGACTGTAGAGGATTTTTCCTTCTTCCAACGTTTTCTCCGTTTCTGGAATAGGATTTGTCAATAGCCGTTCGGCAATTCCAATGCTGTCTTTGGGGATATTATAAATCATCAAGTCTGCCGACGCACTATCACCAAAGCGAGTATTGTAATTTGGACGGGCAACTGTTCCCTGAGCAGGCATCCGCATATTTAAACCCATCGGATTGACTGTGTTCGAATCAGTCTGGCGGTAAGGCTCGTAACCTACCGGCAGATACATTTGAGGGGCATACTCAATCCCGGTGCTGTCGTGTCCTTTTGAACACGAAGTATTCAAAGCTACGATACCGGCAAAGGCAAGCGTTGCTAATGTTATCTTTCGAAATACCATGTTGTCAACCATATCCATTAAAACTGCTTGACGTTAACTTCTGCCGCGCCGGAATCTTTCAGAATCTGCTCAATTCGTGCTTCGGCTAACTGATTTTTGCTTAGGTCAACTGCCATCGCAAACTTATTATCGGTTGTACGCAGATCAAACATAAGAGGCTTTACACTAGGTCCGAGGCCATTCGATACAATAAA
>JAJAYX010000774.1 GCA_026785985.1 Rudanella sp.
AAACTGCCCGTTCCTTTAAAGGTGGTAACCGTGTTCGTGTTGATAGTGGCCCCATTAAGCGCAACTACGTTTGATGAAAGCGTATTATTTGTGGAGAGCCGTCCATAATTAACTCCCGCATAGGTAATCGTTAATGTACTCTTGGCTGCATTATCACCATTAGTTGATGCCCCAGTTGAGACACCAATCTGAAATTTTATGGTTGTCCCGTTTGTCGGTACTCCGCTTACAGTTTGCGAAACATTGCCGACGATCCCCCCATCACCAGTATTGTTCAAGAAAAATCCTTGAGTGGGTGCAGAAGCACTTGATGTCCGCACCCAGCCACTACCAAGTGTCCAACCTGTGGTATTAGACGTAAAATCACCGTTAGTTACTACGTTTTGGGCATACGTTTTCTGCCCAATGAACATACCAACCATCAACATGCCGATGGCCACCATCGACGGGGCAACCCGCAATAATGTTGTTGTTCGTGAGCGAACGGCATCGAGGGGGTTGGTTTTGATGGCCAGTGCATTGGCATTGACCGTTATTGACTGCCAAACGGCACGAATCAATCGTACCAAACCGGCAACGGCTGCTGGTGTTCGGAAATGTAGCCGTACTGTTTGTATAGGTCGTGTATACATAACGGACCAACGTCGCCCAATAACGGAAAGAGGGCGGCTAATACATGTCAATAAATAAGCCAGCACCGGCCACAGGAGCCGGGAATAAAAATGGCCATACACGAGTGGTAGTAATCGATTCATAATAATGCGCGTTAGCACTTGTTTCAATTAAAAAATGAAGGTTTTCACAAAGGGGGCTTCTTTAACTGGAAAGGCTTGGTTAGTAGATTTGAAGTAGCACCTACCAGCAAGCACGTGATTATCCCAGACTAAGAATAAAAGGCAGAAGCCGCTATCAGAAATGGTCAGCAGCATACATCAGACAGTGGCAAAATTTTACAAACCTTATAATGCCTGTTGGCATCATTCTTGCTCGTAAGTAGTGGAGGAGGCAAGGGTTCATCGAACCAGCCATCAGGCAGTTTTATAGTCAAACCTCTTACGGTTAGCCATTTATAGTTATTACTGGCTAAGCCCATACAGGTAGCCGGTATGGCCCCGGTGGTGGCCGATAGATGTTGTTTCGGTCCTGACTGAACCAGCAGGTTCAGTAGCGGCATGAATAAATGGAGTAGCGCGCTCATCAATGAGTATCAACAGACGGAGTGGTAAGTGGTTGCTACCACTTAAAAACTGGCGAGGCCAGAGCAGCGCACAGGAGTACCGTTCAGATACGAATAACCCACCCCCCTTCGTTGATTGCCAAAGACAAGCTCGAAAGGCAAAAAGGCAACCGTGACCCAGGTGGTCGCAGTCTCGTCGGAACAGAAAGTCGGGAGGAACTAGAGAAGAGAAAGAGCCGCATACAGCGGACAGCAGATACCGGTTGGTGTACCACGTGCGCTAACTGTTTCCCGGAGGGCCTGTAGTTCCAGCTACGGGCTTCTCCTTTTTTACTCCATACGCCCCAATAGAACAATTATCTATGTTACTTTAGCATCAATTCTTTATCCAATTATTATCATGTAAGAATATGTTTCTTCTTTTTGCACGAAATCAATCGTAAATGCTATGAATATCTGGTTTAAGCCAATGAAAAGTGCCTAAGCAGCTATACTACCTTTAAATAAATTAAAATATTTTAATACATCATCAAAAACAGCCTAAAAACCCTTGAAACAGGGTTTTTACTTACCGAATACGATCGTATATAAGTCTATATAATTAATATTCTTAACAGAACAGCACACTTTTTGCTGGCAGCTTTCATAGTCTGTAAGGGGCCTGTAAGTCATTGACTCCATTCAGACCGTTACACCCACTTGGTTGTTCGCCATCCGTTGAGTCATGAGAAACCGTACTGTATTGATCGTTGAGAAAGACGAATCGTCTGTTCTTGCTATCGTATCCTTTTTAGAACGCTTACCCTTTTTCAGTGCCCCAACCATCTGCCAGTCAGCGGCATCGGCCTTCAATTATCTGAGTCAGCAGGATTTTGATCTGGTTATTTTGGATATGCATTTGCCCGACCTAACTAGCATGGATGTACTCCATAGTTTACCGCCCGAATACAATTCTCCACTAGTTGTTACGTCGTCGTGCATTACCTATGCCGCCGATTGCTTCGACTTGAGTGTAGTGGATTACCTGGTAAAACCGTTTACGTTTCAGCGATTTGTGCGGGGTGTTAACCGAGCGTTGAAGGTGCAGTTTACGCCCAATAGTTTCACCGACAATCAGGCCATTTTCCTCAAAATAGGCCGCTCCATCCAGCGGTTTCAGTACGACGAAATCGACTACATCGAAGCTTTTGGGGTTTACTCCAAAATTTGGCGGCATCAAAAAGTGACGGTTGTCAATGAACCCATCTCAACGCTCGAAACGCACCTGCCGGTGCAGCGTTTCCTCCGGGTTCATAAATCATTCATCGTCTGCCTCGCCAGTTTAACCAGCTATAGTTATTCGAGCCTCATAGCCGGAGGAACCAAAATTCCATTGGGAGCCTCGTACCGCCCTAAGTTCGACGGTTTTCTGCGCTTGTTATCCTCCACCGGCAACGAAAAAGAGGAATAAACAAAGCGGTAGAACAAGCTTCTTACCACGGTCTGACGCGGGTAGCCGGGCAAATCTCATTGGGTCCGTGTGTTGCGTTCATGGCGTTCGATCCTGGTTTATGCCCGGTTTGGCCGGGGGTTGGGTAATGGTTTATGTTGGTTGGCTTGCGCCGTTATTCGGTATCCGATGGGGCTGGGTTAGCCAAGTCGGGTGGCAAGCGGTCGTAGCGCGCAGTCGGTTCATAATGGGTATCTTTGTGGTAAAATCAAGAAATCACACCTATGGAATTGAAAGCCTTCACCGACTGTACGCTGGACTATCTGGAACAAACCTTCGGGCTGATTCCAACCCTTGACAATTCCCTTCTGGACGACTGGCTGGTTAGGCCCGCCGACATTAGTGATTTTGAGCGGCAGGAACTGCTCAGTTTTCAGGAACCCTTGATCCTGAACGTGCTGCACTGGAATGAGCAGGAACTGAGCCTGGGTTTTATTGGCCCCATGCTCACCCTGGCGCGGTTTACGGGACCTCATTTCAACCTCTTTGCCAACCGGCTCATCAAGGCGGTTGTGAATGGCATTGAGTTATTTGGCAAGCCCGACGCATTCATTGCCAGTGGTTTCCGCGCACCCAGGATTCCGTTCTTCGCCTTCACCGAGTTCAAAAAAGATATTGACCCCTCGGGAGATCCGGCCGGTCAGTCACTGGCTGCCATGCTGGTTGGGCAGACGCTCAACCGAAACGAGGGTGATGCGGCAAGTCGACCGATCGACCCCAACCTGCCCATCTACGGGTGTTACGTGAATGGCCGCGACTGGAACTTTATGATCCTCACGGGCCGCACCTACTGCATCAGTGCCGACTACTCGGCCCGAACTGACGACATTTTCGATATTTTCCGCATTCTGAAAGCCCTCAAACAAATCGTCACCGAGCGCACTGCCGCCTGAACCGAGTCTTGGCGGGACACCATTTGGGCGGTATGCTGTTGGCAAGTGTCTTGCGGTCATGGTGTTCGATCCTGGTTTATGCCCGGTGTTGGCCGGGTTTTTTGGTATTGGTTTATGTTCGGTTGGCTTGCGCCGGTATTCGGTATTAAGTGGGGCTGCGTTGGGGGCAACGGTGTACTTTTGTTGTAAAATCACGCAACCTCATGGAAAAGCCCAGAAAAAACCTTAGTCATCACCTCGGCGAGTTAACCAATGCCTTTCATATCAAGCGGCAACCCACCGACCCGCACCTCCAGCAATGGCTCAACGTGTCGGGAACGCTGAACGAGTTTGAGACCGAAATACTCGACTACCTCTACGCCCAGGCCGCTCTCGATGGCAACTACTGGAACGAGCCGGGCCGCCGGAGCGGAAGAACTTAAAATGCGACTCGTTTCGCAACTCCTGTTTATGGCCCGCCTTGACGTGCCCGACCGCCTTCGGGTTTTCTACGAGCGGATGCTGTCGGGAACCGTCGATAGCATTTTCCTGCAGGTCAAGGCCGATTGTCTGGTGGCCACTCCCGGTGCTTTCAATACCCACCAGACTCCGTATTTCTTTTTGCAGGACAGTCCGCCGTTGCGGTACAAGCGGGGACGTGGAGACACCAAAGAGCGAGACGTCGCATCGCCGGAAGCCCAAATGCTGGCTACCATGCTGATTTCGCAGACCCTGAATGGCGATAACCAACCTCTTTTCGGCAGCTACATCTTCGGTACGGATTGGTAC
>JAJAYX010000775.1 GCA_026785985.1 Rudanella sp.
GTAAAACACCTTGAAATTGGCCATCACGTCGGGGTTGTAGGGATCGTTGAAGGGTTCGAGGAACAGCACGGCGCGGGGGGCGCAGAGAGCAATCACTTCGTGCATATCGTAGTTAGGAATGCCGGTTTGGGCGAGATGAGCCGTGCGCATGGGTTCTTCCAATTTGCCCCGCGCCATAATCCGAAACACATTGGTGTAGTAAGGACTGGTGCCGGTTGACACGACCGCCGATTTGATGCGGGTATCAATGGCGGTATGAAATAACACCGAGCTGCCCCCCAGCGAATTACCCATGGAGCCGTACTCCCCTTTTTTCACAAATTTGAGTTGTTCCAGCACGTCAACGGCCCGAATCAGGGTGAGCATTCGGATGCCCCTCAGCGACCAGTTGGGGTATTTTTCGTAAAATGATTTGTAGAGTTGATCCTCGGTGACGTTTTTAATCGTAGCCCCGTACCCAAACTGGTCGGCAGAGAACGTTACAAACCCTTTTTGGGCCATATCAATGGCATACGCCCTGCTTTTTGGATTGCCCAGATTGCTGTCTTTCCCGATGGCCCCGTTTGTACCGTGTACCGACAGCATCGCAGGGTACTGATTGGCTTCGTTGAAACCTTTCGGCAACACGCAAACGGCCTCAATCCAGATATCGTCCACGACCTGAAACCGGTATTTGATGTGGGTTAATCCCAGGTTGACATACCGGCCCGTCTCCTGAAATTTGTTGACCGCCGGTTGATACGGCACCGGCGACGTACCCGAATTGGCGATGACCCGGTTGTAGATTTTGGCGCGGATGTCGGGCCATTCCTCAGCTTTGGTATCATGCAGAATTAGGCTCGATGTCAGAATACTGTTGAATGGCTGGGACTTGCCCGGTACCACATCGCCGTACAGATTTTTCAGAGCTGGAGAGCTGACCTTCACACTGTCCTGCTGCGCCACAACGGGCGATTGAAGGGCTAGGAAAAAGAGTAAAGCAATCAGTAAACGCATGATTTTTAGTGAGTTATGTTGTAATTTTTGTTGTATGACTAACGGATTGTTTAGCGTGTTGTCATAGCTTTGGGAAAGGTTTTGATAATTTTTTCAATTCGGTCCCGCTTAGTGTACGATCAAACACGGCCAAGCCACCTATTTGGCCTTTGAAAAAATTGCCCATTCCCGCTTTCAACAACACGGCACCCACCGTAAAATCGGAGCCGTTGCTTCCTATACCGTCAGGAAAGAAGTATGGATTTTTGGAGTGAGTCAGACCCTCGGGATAGCCGGCAAATCCTTTGGTATGCTCGATCAATTCGGGAGCACGCGCTTCAAAAATGCCATTGAAATACGTCCGAATGTGGGCACCATCGTAGGTAAATGCTACGCAGCACCATTCATTGGATGGTACCGTCTGCGCACTGGCTGAATAATCAATGGAATAGGGAAAAGGGGGGGTAGGTTTTCCTGTTTGCGAAATATGCCCACAGACCTGATCGCGGCCATTATAATATGGCAGCGATACAAACAGTCCGTACTGACGTTTACCACCGTCCAGGTATTCATTCCAGATTCCCCCCACAAAACCCGGTTGCTCACCCGTCCATTTTACCCACGCCATGACGGTGACGCCCTGATTTTTTCCGTAAATATTGAGCTTGCCGAGTTGGGCATTGGGCAACGAAAGAAAGGCTTTGTTACCAAAAAGCGTTGAGTAGCCCGACCATGGGCCTTCGCTGATGCGCGGTAGGGTTCCGTTTTGCTCTTTTAACGGAAAATTGGCCACACCGTGGGCGTTTCTCGGTTGCCCTTCTTCCTCTTTAAAATCCCACAGAGCCACCAGTCCCTTGGTTGTAAGCAGTTGCTGCATAGCGTCTGTTTTGGATTGCCCATGCACCGTGCTTCCTGCGGAAAGTATCCCAAAGAAAAGCAGCAGGCATGAGCATCGAACAGGAACGAACTCGTTCATACGTAAATCAATATCCCGGATTCTGGTCTTTGCTGGCATCCAGTGCCGTGTTAAAGTTTAGCTCGCCAATCGGGATGGGCCAGAAGAGGTGCTTGTCGGCTACGTCTTTGCCGGTAGCTTCTTTAATCCGGCGTTTCAGTTCGGGAATGCCGAGTCGTTTGAGGTCGAGCCAGCGCTTGGCTTCGTACTGCGTTTCGTAGCCCCGCTCTTTGATAACCTGGTCGTTGAAGGCCGTTGCGGTGAAGTCGGTCAGTTTGAAATCGACCGTCGAGGGCGTGGTAGCAGGTTTGCCGTAGGCCCGGCGGTGTACCTGATTGAGCGTTTCGAGCGCGGCAGCGGTTGGTCCGTTTCCGGCGCGGGCAGCGGCCTCGGCATAGAGCAGTAGTACATCGGCATAGCGGTAAATCGGGAAATCGTTCCCGGCTCCGGTGCCGTTAGGAGCCAGCGGATCGGAGAATTTTTTACACAGTATACTATTGGCCCCTAAGCCAATATTCCATGAATACCAGAACGCACTTTTACGCAGGTCGGCGTTATCCCAGTTTTTATACACCGGGTTTCTTTGCGAGTCGGAATAATGCGCAAAGAAACCACCGCCCCCCTGTAGTCGGGAGCCGGGATGGTGGGCAAACTGGACCAGATACATACCCTGATCGGGTTGGCGGGTCATTTTCAAATACCAGATTTCTTCGGGCGTATTGATAACCGTCGGGCCAAAAATCTTCTCAAAATCGGCGGGTACGGCCACTGGTATCAGCGAGAACAGCTTCGACTGAATAATCTCATCGGCTTTGTCTCGGGCTTCGGCAAACTGACCACGAGTCAGATAGACTTCGGCCAAAGCGGCTTTAGCGGCCCACTTTGTGACGCGGCCAATCTGTGCGGGTTTGTCGGGCAGGCTGGCTTCGGCTTCTTTGAGGTCGGCCAGAATCAGCGTGTAAACTTCCTCTGCTGTATTGCGCTTAATATTGGGTTCGTTCAGCGTTGCTTCCGTGCGGATGGGTACGTTGCCCCAGTTTCTGACGAGCCAGAAATAGTTATAGGCCCGCAGGAATTTGGCTTCGGCCACGTACCTCTTCACATCAGCCGCGCTGATGGCCGAACCTTTGGGTGCGTTTTGAATCACTAAATTAGCATTGCGGATACTGAGGTAAAATATCCGCCAGCCATCGTCGGTGCGGGGGATGTTGGTGCTGTTCAGTCCCTGAAAATCGCTCAAAACGGCGTAACTACCCCGCCCATAGCTATAATCGGTATAGGCTTCCATCTGCGCGCCCAACTGTCCGCTAATGCCATTTATGGTCCGCATCTGTCCGTACACGGCGTTCGTGGCGGCTTCTACTTCGGGAGCCGTATTGTAAAAGGTCTCAACGGCAATGGACTTTGGGGCCTCAATGAGTACGTCCTGGCAGGAAAGGCCCGTCAGACCCAAAAGTGGGAGCAGTGCATAAGCCAGTTTCTTTTGTATGGTTTTCATAATCAGTTTTTTGAAAGTGATTGAAGAGTCAACAGTGACTAAAAGCCGAGACGAAGGCCGAACGTAACGGCTTTTGAGGTTGGGTAGCTGTAATGGTCGATACCCTGGCCGATGGAATTAGACCCGCCCTGTGAGTTGGTTTCAGGGTCCCACCACGAATACTTTGTGATTGTCAGCAGGTTCTGCCCACTGGCATACACCTGCGCCGACCGCATCCAGCGCACACTCCATTTTTGTAAGGGCAGGTTGTAGGCCAATTGGATGTTCCTTAGCCGCAAATACGACCCATCTTCAATCAGACGGTCCGAATAATTATAGGAATTGGCACGGGAAATGACCGGGTATTTGGCATTGGTATTAGTCGGGGACCAGTGATTAAGAAACACCTCGCGGGGCATATTCAGCCCAAATCCGTAGTCAAGCGTATTGCCAATGGAACTGACGTTCAGCAGGTCGTTGCCCTGGGTTCCCTGAATAAACAGGGTCAGTTCCAGCCCTTTGTACGACATGGCCGAGTTCAGCCCGTAAATGAAGTTCGGGTTGGGATTACCGATGATGCTCTTATCGAACTGGTTGATAATTCCGTCGCCAGTAAGGTCTTTATATTTTTCCCGGCCCAAATCTGTGTAGCCATCTTTAAGATAGCCGTAGAACACGCTCATCGGCTGGCCTTCGCGGAGCAGATTGGCCGCATCGGTAATCAGGGTTACGCCAGCGAGGTTGCCGCCCAGAATATCTCTCCCGTTATAAAGTTTGACAACCTTATTGCGGTTGAACGAAATATTACCGCCCAAATCCCACTTGAACGCTTTGTCGATAATCCGGGCATCAACGGCTATCTCGATTCCTTTGTTCTGAATCTGCCCCACGTTCTGAATAGTGCTGGTAAAACCAAACCCAATGGGCAACTGCACGGTATTGAGCAAATCGCGGGTGTTTTTGATGTAATAATCGAGCGTCAGCCGGTAGCGGTTATTCAGGAAGGCCGCGTCGATGCCGAAGTCGGCCTGTTCGGTAGTTTCCCATTTCAGATTACCGGGCAGGCGAGTGCCGGGGGCAAAGGTGTTGTAAAGGGCATCGTCGAAAACGGTTTTTCCGCCGTTCAGGTTGTTCAGGGTGGCGTAGGCGTTGATAGCCTGGCTACCGGTTAGCCCCCAGCTACCCCGTACTTTCAGGTCAGAAATCAGGGAATTGCTCTTCAAAAAATCCTCTTCTGATACCCGCCAGGCCAGGGCTGCCGATGGGAAGTAGCCCCACTTACCACCCTCGCTGTATTTGGAGGAACCATCGGCCCGGAAACTAACCGTGGCTAAGTACTTGCTGTTGTAGCCGTAATTGACCCGGCCCAGATACGACAGCAATACACTTTTAGCATAACCCGAATTGGGAATACCCGGCGTATTGGCTCCTTCCAGATTAGCCGTTTCGGTAAGGTTACTCAAAAAACCAACGCCCGAACCACCCAGCGACGTACTTACAAAATCCTGGTAGGTGAAACCGGCCACCGCCGAGATGTTGTGCTTGCCACCAAGGGTTTTGGTATAACTGACGGTGTTTTCGCTCAGCAAACTCCTGAACTGCGAGGTGAATACACTGGCCGACCCCTGCGA
>JAJAYX010000776.1 GCA_026785985.1 Rudanella sp.
CCAGAACAGATGAACATATTTTGTCGATAATCCTGGCGTTCGGCAACGAGTAACGATGAAAAAACGAAAAGGCGAAAGCCGGTTGCTTAAACGGACTCATTCCCGTTAAAAAAGCTTAAATAGCGCAGTGGATGGGGATGCCTGAACACTCCCGTCCGTTAGTAGGTTAAACAAGAACAGACTTGTATTATCCGTTCTTACTCAACGGCAGTCGTCAGAACAGCGTCTGTCTTCACCAAGAAAACTCCATTATGCAACAATACTCCATCCTGTGGGCCGACGACGAGATCGACCTGCTCAAGCCGCACATCATGTTTCTGAAGAATAAAGGCTACACCATTACCCCCGTAAATAGCGGAGCAGATGCGCTGGAACAGGTTGAAAATGAGAAGTATGACCTGGTTTTACTCGACGAAATGATGCCCGGTATGACTGGTCTCGAAACACTCGCGCAAATCAAACAGATGCGGCCTAATTTGCCCGTTGTGATGGTTACCAAGAGCGAGGAGGAACACATTATGGAGGAGGCCATCGGTTCTAAAATTGCCGATTACCTCATCAAGCCCATCAACCCGAATCAGTTGCTGCTGTCGCTCAAAAAGAATCTGGACAATAAGCGTCTCGTGACCGAGCGCACGAATATTGGCTACCAGCAGGATTTTCGGAATATCTCGATGCAGTATAACGACCGCATTGATCACGAAGAATGGGCTGATATTTATAAAAAACTGATTTTCTGGGAGTTGCAATTAGACCAGGCCCAAGACAAGAGCATGGGCGAAGTGCTGAATATGCAGAAAAGTGAGGCCAACTCCAATTTCTGCAAGTTCGTGGAAGAAAACTACGACGACTGGTTCAACGATCCCAAAGCCGACAAGCCGGTGATGTCGCACCAGTTGATGCGTAAAAAAGTGTTCCCACTGGTGGAACAGGATGGCTCTCCTTTGTTCTTTTTGCTGATTGATAACCTTCGGTATGATCAGTGGAAGGTGATCGAACCCATTCTGACCGACTACTTTACGGTTGAAGAAGAATCGTCGTACTACTCTATTCTGCCTACCACCACAGCCTTCGCTCGTAACGCCATTTTTTCGGGGATGATGCCGAGCGAAATGGAGAAATTTCACTCGGATATTTGGGTGGGCGACGATAACGACGAAGAAGGGCTGAACAACCACGAAGACGAATTTTTGCGTCGGCAGTTGGAAAAGAGCCGCCTGAACATCAAGATGTCGTATCACAAAATTCTGAACGTGAACCAGGGAAAATCGCTGGTTGATAACGTGAATAACCTGATGCAGAATCAGTTAAACGTGATCGTGTATAATTTTGTGGATATGCTCTCGCACGCCCGCACCGACATGGCCATGATCAAAGAACTGGCTCCCGACGAAGCAGCTTATCGCTCGATCACCCGGTCCTGGATTCAGCACTCGCCCCTGCTTGAACTTATCAAGAAGATCTCGGACAAGGGCGGACGGCTCATTGTGACCACCGACCACGGCATGATTCGGGTGCAGAAACCCGCCAAAATTGTGGGCTACCGCGAAACGAACACCAACCTGCGCTACAAGCAGGGCAAGAACCTCGGTTTCGACGATAACCACCTGTTTGTGGCCCGCAAGCCGGAGCGGTTTTTCCTGCCCAAACCCCACGTATCGACGGCCTACGTGTTCACGAAAGAAGATTATTTCTTCGCGTATCCGAACAACTACAATTACTACGTGAATTATTACCGCGACACGTTCCAGCACGGGGGCGTTTCGCTGGAGGAGATGATTATTCCGTTTGTGTATTTAAAAGCGAAATAAAGCAGAAGGGAGAAAGGCAACTTTCTCCCTTTTTTTGTCGCTAATCGTAACTGTATGAATCAACGTCTATAGTTACGCCATCTGGTCTTCCTGCGGTTGCCCTCCGTAGCGATGCAACTGAACGGGCGGCTGGGTTTTACGAAGCCGGATGTTCAGGAACTCAACCAGTAACGAGAACGCAATGGCGAAATACAAATAGCCTTTTGGTACGCTGCCAATTGGTGAGTTGAAAATGACCACTTCCGATAAATGCGCTCCCTCGGCAACCAGCATGAAACCAATCATGATCAGGAATGCCAACCCCAGCATCTGAATGGTGGGGTGTTCATTGACAAACTTACCCACCGGCCCGGCAAAGAACATCATAATCACCACCGACATAATCACGGCAATCATCATAATGGTCACGTTTTGGGTAAGACCAATGGCTGTCAGGATGGAGTCAATAGAAAAAACGATGTTCGTGATGGCAATTTGGGTAATAACGCTGCTAATGGTGGCCTTCGCTTTTGTATTGCCTGCTTCATCGGTTTCGTCGGGGCCACCCTCCAGCTTGTGGTGAATTTCGGAGGTAGCTTTGTACAACAAAAACAACCCTCCCGCGAACAGAATCAGGCTTTGCCCGGTCAGATCGGCCTTGAACCAATCCAGATCAACGCTGGTGAATGGCTTGCTGAGGGAGATTACGAAAGAAATACCCAGCAGCAACATAAGCCGGAATGCCATTGCCAGAATCAGGCCAATGTTGCGGGCTTTTTTCTGGTCTTTCGGAGCCAGTTTATTGGCGGCAATAGAAATAAAAATGATATTGTCGATCCCTAAAACAATCTCTAAAAACGTCAGGGTCAGCAAACTAACAATGGATTCAGCAGTTAATAATTCGCTCATAATTATCTTGTGTTGACTATCTAACTGTATTATCTGAGCGATTGTTGCCAGAATTGCTGTTGTCTCCGCATTTCCTCAGTCCAGTTTCACCCCATATTTTTCTGCCATCTGAATGGCCAACAACGCTTCGATAGTCGATTCGGCACCGGCGTTGCGGCTGATGCTGGTTGCGGATGAAATACCGTCGTAACCCCGGCCCGTGGCGCGGTCATACATCCTGGCACTAGCGAGGTTACCACCAAGAAACCAGCGGGTTAGCCGGGTAGCCTGTTCCAGCAGTTTCGGGTCTCTGGTTTGGTCATACAGGGCCAGCGTGGCCCAGATCATCGGACGGATTCCATAGGCAATCTGCGAAAACGCCGACCGTTTCACCTCGGTGAATAACTCCCCCGACTGACGCACTTCGAATGATTCGAGAAACCCTTCTTTTATCAGGTATGGATAGAAATTCTCGACTTCGCGCCGGGCGGCTGTCACCCAATCGGGCTTGTTGAGAGCCTTGCCCACGGTCAGCAGGGCATAGGACTGATCGTTGCCATAGGCATGCCAGCCATTATCGAAACTCAGAAACGCGCCATAGGGAAACCGCTGTGCATCACCCTTTTGCATGAGTAAAATCCCATCAGCTAATTGCTCCATCAGTTTTAAAACCGGGGCCGTTGGCGTTTGAGCATACACGTTGTTCAGGCCCAGCAGCATGATGGCGGCCTGGTCGGAACCGGAACCATAGGGAAGCCACTTCGGTACGAACACGCCCTGAACGATGTTGGCATCTTTTGCTTTTGATCCAAAATCGCGCAGCATGTTGGCCACTAACCGGCTCACGGCGGTCTGAATCAGGGTGGCAAAAGCCGCATCTGTTTTTGCAAAATACGGGGCAGCTTCGCTCAACAACCACAACGCCCGCCACGACCACCAATCGGCCACATTCTGACTGGTTCGGAAGGTGGTGTTGATCTGGAACGCCAGCCCGGGTTTATCAGGCCACAAAAAATTGTAAAAATAGTTGTTCGGCGACTGCATCTGCAATACGAAGTTGGTCATCTTCCGCAGTTTACCGGCTTTGTCGGTGCTGGTGGCGAGGTCGGGTTCG
>JAJAYX010000777.1 GCA_026785985.1 Rudanella sp.
CGGCGCAGCGCAGCCAAAGCAAACGAAAGAAGGTGAACAGACCCATGTTCACGTCATTATCTCGGCGCGGGATAAAACCATGAGCCGGTCGCTGCATCCAGATTCGGGGAGTCACCGATTTAACTATGAGCAGTGGTTGACCAAAAATCAACAGGATTTTGAGCGGGTGTATGGCTACAAACAGATCACGACGGAGACTCAACACCAGCACCGTCTGAATCGCCTGGTTGACCGGCTCGACCGGGCTGGTTTGCCGCTCGACAAAGAGCAGATGACTACCATCGGGAAGCACCACAATTATTCATCCGCGTTTTGGAAGGGCATGGGCCAGGTTGAACGAGAGGTGAAGCAGGGTAGCATTTTCACCCAAAATCAGGCTTATGAACGTCCGAAATCGACCACTGAACCCAAGCCAAGCGAATCGAATCGGCATGTGCCTGATGAACGGGCCATCGGGTTCGCTGAATCAGGTCTCAAAATGCAGACCCAGAAAAACCGACGCACGAACACCGATGCTGATCAGGCAGGCTCTCGCGCAGGACTACTGCAGCATCTTGTACGACGTGAAGTTTCCCGAACTGACCGAGTATGCGTATCACTACCGACAACTGAACGCGGCTGCCACCACGAAATTCTGCATACTCAACTTTCAGGACATGAACCGGACTCACCGGCTCAACCCGATTGCCCCGGCCAACCTGCCCAGCATAACCTACGCCGAGGAATATGCATTGGCACTGATCCGCAACCTGCAAAATGAAACCATCGAACGACCGGATTTCTGGTCGCGGTCGAGCGTAGCCCTGATAACCGGCGTGATCTGGTATTTACGAAAGCACCACCCCGACCAATGCACGTTACCCCATATGGTGACGCTCATTACCAAAACGCCCTACGACAAACTGATTACCCTGCTTGGCACTGACCCGGAATGCCTCAGCTATGTGATGAGCATTGTTACGGCCATTGGCAACAAGTCGGGCGATCAGTTATCGGGTGTGATCGGTACGTTGCAGAATACCCTGGCGAAGCTGGCCACGCCCGAAGTGTTTTGGGTGATGTCGGCGACGGACGAGGGTTTTGGTATAGACCTCAACAATCCAAAACAGCCCATTTTTCTTTGTTTAGGTGGTGATCGAGAGATAACAGAAGCGTTGCGACCTCTGCTCGGGCTTTATACAACGGTGGCCACCAAGCGCATTAATAAGGCGGGTAAGCACCATTCAGTACTGCTGCTTGATGAGGCCCCGACCATTTACATTCCCAACTTCGAGCAGATTCCGGCAACGGGCCGTAGTTCACAAATTGCGACGGTATTCATGTGCCAGGATTTGTCGCAGGTGCGGAAATATTACGGCGACAAGGAGACGCAGATGATTTTGGGCACGCTCAGTAACCAGTTTTATGGGGCTGTGTCGAGCGCGGAAACGGCCAAATATGTCAGTGGCTTATTTGGGAAACATGAGGTGATCAACCCCGAGGAGTCCCGCGATAACAGCCCCGCTTTCGACCTGGGCAGCTTGTTCGATGCCAAACATCAGCCGCAGCGCAACCGGCGCACCATTAGCTACCGGCGACAGGAGAAATCTATTATCAACCCCGATGAACTCCATACATTCGGCAAAGGGGAGTTCATCGGCTACACCGTGGAAGCCAAACACGGACGTTTTTGGGGAACCATCGCATTGGAAAAAGAGGAGCAAGGCCCGATAAAACCGTTGGCCGACTTCTCAACTCAACATGACCTGCAAACCAACATGGACAGCATTATCCTGGATTGCGCCACGATTTTAGGGTTGGGAGATGAAGCGGTTGAGCGGTTATTGACGGTTTAAAAGTCTCTTATTTCATGCTTTTGCGCTGGTTGCCTACGATTGGTATTAAGAGAACGGGTTAATGCAGAGAAATCTGTCAGGGATGTACATTTCCTAAAGTACAATGCCTGACTACTCGTAAGAGGTGGCCAGGCATTGTACTTTGTTGTGAAGCGACTGGGCCAGACTACTTGTTCGGCTCGGCTGAGTAGATCTCAATGATCCGGGGCGTCATCGACACAATCCGAATACCGCCGTAGCGTTTCTGGTTGACCAGTTTAAACAGGTAGATGTCCCCTTTCTGGTAATTTTTAATTTCCGAAGCAGTATCGATGGTATCCTCCCAATAGAGTTCAAAAAGTTCGGGCCGTCCTTTCACCCATGTTTCGATGGAAGCGACTGAAAACTTGCTTTTGTTGAACCGGGTCTGCTCTAAGTTCTGCCCGGCATTCAACACGTGGGTGAGTTCATCCCACATTTGAGAAACCGTCTCTAATTTGTTGTTGTGATACAGACTGAAATTAGTCTTGTAGGTGTTTGTCGCTGCCGTATTATTGAGAAAGTTGTAGCTGTATGGCGTTCCCTGAGCGACTGAGAACATCGTTGGAATCAAGTTGGGACTGGTGCCTACCGGATAGGTCGGCCACGTAATGCGCCAGGCGCGGCATCGGGTGTGGGCAAACAAATCATTAGCCGGAACATACGTCTGCTCGACAATAGTCAGGGAAGGCAAAGACGGTCCGTTTACGATAATACCTCCCAGGGAAGCTGGCGTGGCATTGGCCACCACCTGATCGGTTGCTCTGATGGGTTGCGGCTGCATAATCGACTGTTCTTCGCAACCGCAAAGAGTAGCCAGGAGAAGAGAAAAGGCAATTAATTGGTTGATTGGTTTCATGTTCGTATTGATTAAAAAAGGTTTTTTATCCCGTTTGGGTGCCACAAAGGTCGCGGATGGGACAGGGGTAAAACCATACGAACAAGTTTGTATTTTGATTCCGGGCATTCACTTTGGTTTTTATCTGACTGAGATGGTCTTTAAAATCAGGACTCGAAACTTATTTAACTTCGGGTTCGGCTAAACCGACCCACCTCATGTTGTTTAAACAAATCAGTTTAAGTTAATTTACTCAAATTTTACAACTATGTCTGACAACGATACAACACCAGAAGGACAACAAGACCTAAAGCACCAACAGCAAGATCTTTTCGATGAACTTGAGAAGGAGAAAACTGAAGCTGAGCAAGCTCTAAAAGAGGAGACCCAGGATAAGGACGAGGATTAAAAATCACTCCCGATAAAAAGTCCATTAACTTTTGGGCAAATAAAAAATTAAGCCTGTTTTCTGCTGAATGCCCGTTAATTTTTTCACCGTCTCAACGCTGCTAAGACCGATCCGCGCTCTTAGCTGATCGGCTTGCTGTTTCTCGGTATTCGTTTGCACTTGGTTGATGTAGCCATATGCTTTGTCTTGGCGTGCGCTTTTAACGACAAGATACCAATCATCAATTCGGGCAAACTCATAAGGAGACATCTGCCCTAACTCAACTGCTTTTAACAGCTTATCCCGAATTCGTGGGTAAAGCGTGTCTTTCTTTACATACTCAACCGATATAGACGTATGATGACTCAGGATGACCGATGCCCAATACGTATTCCCAATTAGCCGTTCTCCTGGGTAGCCCTGCGCTTCTATTATTTCGTTGAGTTGTTTAAGCTGTCGCTCACTGTGGGGAGCAAATACTCGTTCTGCGTAGCGGTCCTGTGCTTTTGACGTAAAACAGATAAGTGCCCGAAACGCCTTCCTCTGGTCTTTTCGGAACATCTGTTGTACCTCCCTTCTAACGTCCGGGCGCAACCCCCTAAAATAAGCTCCTCTAAACGTAATGTACTGACTATTAATATTTTTCCATTCTGATTGCACTTTGATTGTCTCAAAGAACTTCATGTTCTTCATGGCCTTACTATCCCAACCGTGGGCAATTCCTTCCTTTAACAGATTGAAACCCTGATTGGTCCTACCCAGATAAAAAGCCAGTTGAGTAGCGATCTTATAATCTCTTAAAAATCCTGCTTGATAGGAGCTAAACGAGTTTTGATATATGCCTAAAGCCTTTTCATACTGACCTTCACTCACTAATCGTTCGGCTTCAAGGATGGCTCGGTAATACGACAGGTAGTCAGTTAGCTTACAATTTTGTGCCATTAGTTGCGGTTGTACTTCGCGGCTGGGTGTTTGTGCCTGCCCGTAACCAGATAATAGGAAGCACAGCGCACATAAAAAGTGTTTCTTTGTGAACATGTTTATCAACTACCGTAATTATAGCCGTATATAGTAAACTACAGTAGCGTTTAAGTTTAAAGCTTTTAATAGGTAGTTCTGGGGCTATGGTCAAAATTGATGAGCCTTGCCTTTGCACTATCATTGACTAATCCAGTCGATTGCTGCTTGTAACGCCTTATCACGCCCCAATAAAATATCTTCGCAATTGGGTATGACTTCGATGTCTATCGGTACGCCCTGACCCTGAATTAGCTTCCCATCCATTGTATAAACACCGATGCCAGTGAAACGGGTTTGATAGTCGCCGGGGAAGGTAACGTAACTGACATCCCCGTTGGCCCCTGCCGAC
>JAJAYX010000778.1 GCA_026785985.1 Rudanella sp.
ACCGTAGTCATCGGCGCGGGTAATGCTTCCCTGCACCAAGGCCGCTTTATCCTGCCCCGACAGCACATGATTCACAATAAGCCGCATTCGCCCACCACCGCTAATAAATTTCGCCATCCCCAATGCTAACACACTAATTGCCGACGAACTGAAATAACCCAACAGTAAATCGGCCCGGCAGCTCTCAACCAGCGCTTCCATGTAGAAGGTCAGTGGCTCATGTTCCGTGCCGGTTCGGTATTCATCGTTTTTGGGAAACTCTATATCAGACAGCATTTCGGGGCGGCCATAATCGGTGTTCCAAGATAACGGATTTGGCGATTTAGCTGGTCTTTTTGTCGAAATAGATTAAGATACAGTTGCCTATAGAAGAGGTTGGGCAATAAAAAGTCCCCGGCGTTGGTATCACCGGGGATTTTTTGTGGGTCTGTTCGGAATCCTTATTACTTCACCGAGGTCAAACTCTGACTGCGTTCCAGTTGCCGCGCCCGGTCGAAGAGGGTCAGGCTTTGGCGGAAGGTCTCGTCGGCATTGCTCATGACGCGGAAAAATTCGTTGTTCTGACCGCTGCGGTTGTTGCGCTGATAAACATACCGGGCCACGTAGGCTTTTAGCTGCGTTTGGAGGTGTTTTTTGGAGCGGGCAAACTCGGCATCGTTCGGCTTAACGCCCTGATCTGTAGCCTCTTTTACTAACTGAGCCATCTGATCGTCGCCGAAGTTCACCGTTTTGTTGAACTCGGCAAACGGCATTTTCTCCAACGATTTCCGGTTCCTGTTAGTATATTCCAGCGCGTATTCCCGGATGATGTTCTTGCCAAACAGTTGGCCTAAATAAGCGGTTTGCCAGGTTGTGTCGCGGGGAATAAAATAGTCGGGAGTGATGCCGCCACCGCCATAAACCACCCGGCCATTGTCGGTTTTGAACTTCAGTTTGGGGTCGTTTTTGATTGAGTCGGCAATGAAATATTCGCCCCGTTTCGAGCGGGCTTCCAGTTCGTGTTCATAATCGCTTTCGTGCCCCAACACATAGGGTTTCTGAATGCTCCGGCCACTCGGCGTGTAATACCGCGAAATAGTCAGGCGCAACTCCGAACCGTCGGTCAACTGCACCGGCATCTGTACCAGGCCCTTGCCAAATGACCGCCGACCCGCAATCAAGGCCCGGTCGTGATCCTGCAAGGCACCAGCCACAATCTCCGATGCCGACGCGCTACCCTCGTCAATCATCACCACAATGGGGCCTTCTTCAAACAGACCCGGAATTTTGGCAAATGTCTGCCGGTCGTAGCGGGTATCTTTTCCATTGGTGTAAACCAGCATTTTATTGCCCGAAATCAGCTCATCGACCAGGTTGGTTGCCCGATCCATATAGCCGCCAGGGTTATTCCGCAGGTCGAGCATGAGTTGCGTCATACCCTGTTGTTTCAGTTGGCCCAGCGCAGCTTTAAATTCGTCGTAAGTCGTTTCGGAGAAGCGGTTGACTTTGATATAGCCCGTTTTGTTATCAACCATATACGACGCATCTACCGAATAGGTCGGAATGCGGTCGCGCATCACCGACACTACCTTGGGAGTTTTGTTGCCTTTGCTCAGGATCGTCAGCTTCACTTCGGTGCCTTTTTTGCCCCGCAGTGCCTGAAACACCGAGCCGTTATCCGCTTTAACGCCTGTCAGGGGCGTTTCGTTTACCTTAATAATCTTGTCACCGCTCTGAATCCCCGCCATTTCGGAGGGGCCACCCGCTAAGGGCGTAACCACATAAACAGTGTCCTTATAGATATTGAACTCAACGCCAATTCCATCGAAACCGCCTTCCAACTGCGACCGGGCGGCCACCGCATCGTTGGGATTCATGTAGGCCGTGTGCGGATCGAGTTTCTCCAGCATTTTGGTGATTGAATAATCCACGAGATCGTCGGTATTGACCGTGTCAACGTAGTTATTTTCAATCAGTTGCAAAATTTCTTTGTATTTTGTGTAGCCGCGTCCAATAGTATTCACGCTTTTGGCACCGCCAAAAAACGTGGCACCAATCAACATACCCCCGGCCAGAGTAACGCCGAGCAACATAGGCAGGCGCACCGTCGCTTTGTCATTTTGGATGGGCGGGTCCTGCCGCCTGCCAAAGTTGTTCACTCCCATCTCCAGTTCAGTATTTGTAGTTGTATCTATCGGCATAACGTATATGGAGCGACATAATGTTTGCCAAATCCGAGGGAAAGCGAAAAAATAATTGGCCGAGGGTTTTTTCGACAGGATTACAGCCGGGCCGCTGTTTGTCTTGCCAGCAAATATTTGTCCAGAAACTCCCGAACGGCTTTGTAGGCCGTGATTTCGTTTTCTTTCTTCACGAAACCGTGGCCCTCATCAGGGAAGGTAACATACTCAACAGGGATGCCGTTTTTCTTGACGTTTGCCACAATTTCATCCGATTCAATCTTCAGCACGCGGGGGTCGTTGGCCCCCTGAATTACCAGCAGGGGCTTTTTGATGCGGGCGGTATGGAACAAAGGCGACTTGTTGTAGAGGGCCACCGAATCGGCTTTGGGATGCCCGATTTCCTTGAACATAGCTTCGCGTTGCGGCCCCCACCATTCGGGCATTGAGTTGAGGGTGCGAAGCCAGTTGGCCACCCCAAAAATATCGACGCCCACGGCAAACTCGTCGGGCGTAAAGGCCAGCCCCGCCAGCACCATGTAGCCCCCGTAAGACCCGCCCATAATCCCGATTTTCGCCGGGTCAACATAGCCCGTTTGGGCCAAAAACTTCTTGGATTCCACACAATCGCGGAGGTCAGCTTCACCATGTTTGCGGTCGTCGGCGGCATAAAACGTTTTGCCATAGCCCGAACTGCCCCGGTTGTTCACAGCCAAAATCACGTAGCCCGCATTGACCAAATACTGAATTTGGCCGGAATAATTCAGGCGGGTTTGCCCACCGGGGCCACCGTGAATAAACAACATAGCCGGGCGTTTTTCGCCGGGTCGCAACCCTTTCGGCTTGTAGAGCAGGGCCGGAACCTCCATCCCATCGAACGATTTGTAGCGGAGCACCTGCCCCTGCACCAGATCGGTGGGGTTAATTTCGGGGTTAATGCCGCGCACCAACGGGATCACCTTGCGGGTTTTGAAATCGTAGCTGTAGAGCGAAGCGGGGGCGTTGGAGCTATTCACGAAAAAGATCATTCGGTTTTCGCTATCGCCCATGTTCAGGCCCGTAATGTCGCCCGCCGGAACGCCAGCGAGAGCCACCGGTTTGTTGGTTTTGTTGTCGATCAGGCGCAGTTCGGTGCGGGCATCATTATTCACCGACACCACCCGATACGTGCCCTTGTGCGACAGATAATCGCCCATAATGTCCCAGTTAGCTTTGTCGAGCACCGTTGTTTGGCCCGTTTGCAGGTCATAGGCTTTCACGTGCTTGAACTCACTTTTCTCGTCGGTCGAGATCAGGATTTTGCGGCCATCGGGGGTAAACCCTTCCGCGCTGTTGTCCACTTCGCCGGTGTGTTTGGTGAGCAATTGCGTGGTTTTGGCCTGCGTATCAAACAGATAAACATCACTCTCTGCGTTTGTTATGGGCTTCGTGAGGGCTACATACCGGCGGTCGGGGGAGACATCACCGGGAAAGATGCCGCCCGGATTTTCATAAATCATGCGGGAGGTCATCGTGGCCAAATCCATCTCATACAGGTCATAAGCGGCCTTTTTGCGGGCGTTCGACTGGTAGTAGAACGACTTTCGGTCGTGGCTCAAACCGGAAAACTGAAATTTGGCCGTTGTGCTGGGAGTGAGGTCAGTTACGGTGCCATTCTGATCGCGCAGGTAAATATGAGTCAGTTCGTTACCGCCCTGATCACTGCTATACAAAATGCGGCCATCGGGCAGGTAGCCAAGGGCAAAAATGGCATTGGTTTTCGATTGGGTAATCTGTTTGGGGGTGCCACCCGCAAATGGCATTTCGTAGAGGTTGAATACGCCGTCCTGATTGCTGCTGAACAATACCGTCTGTTCATCGGGTGATAGATCGGCCCCACCAAAACGGATGGTTTTCATAAACTGCTCGATCGTGTATTGTTTCACCGCCATCGGTTTGGTTGATTTTGGCGGGACGGTTGCGGAACTGCCTATGTTCAGGAGCAGCATACCGGCCAATGTGAGGAGGGGAAGTGCGTGTTTCATGTAATTGACCGTATGCGTTTTTGTGCAACAAAATAACTGTTTTTGATGGTTTTTTTATGCCCTGTGCATGAAATAGTGGGACAGTCTTTTGTTTTCGTTTTTGTTCTACTTTATTTTGTTTTAAATTTGTTCTTATAAAAATGCCCCGTCTGAATATAGACGAAGCGTTTCGATTTGCGAGGGCTAATTATTGTGCTGAAGGTAAGACATCAGCATCGAAAAAAAAGTCCGTACCAGTGTCGCTGTCGTATTGATCAACGTCTGGTATTTTTTAAGCCGCCTTTGTGTTCGCATCACAAAGTTAGGCTTCTTAGCTTTGACCATGTTATTGATGGTTAAAGTGAATTAATTAACCTCCGACTCCTTGTCAGAGATAATAGCCGGTTACCTGCGCTAACAGGTAACCGGCTTCTAATTTAAGGGCTTTTGATACCTTCTTCCAAACATCTCCTACTTTTTAGGAGACTCTATATCCTGTGCGCTTTCTGTTATTCTATTCAATTAGTTCAATCCGCGTCCCCATCCATTCCTAAATTGAACATTAAAAAGATCGAATAGCCACAGGACTCTTAATTCACATTAATAAATTGTAAAAATCTGTTTTTTTGCATATAGTTTTCGTACCTTTGCGGCCTGAAATACAGCGACATGCAGTCTATCCGAAATATAGCCATTATTGCCCACGTTGATCACGGCAAAACGACCCTGGTTGACAAAATCATCCACGCATCGAAAATCTTTCGGGATAATCAGGAGTTTGGCGAACTGATTCTCGACAACAACGATCTCGAACGCGAACGGGGCATCACGATTACTTCGAAGAACGTTTCCGTCCGTTATAAAGACGTGAAAATCAACATTATCGACACCCCCGGTCACAGCGACTTTGGCGGTGAGGTAGAGCGCGTACTCAAAATGGCCGACGGTGTTTGCCTGTTGGTCGATGCCTTTGAAGGTGCCATGCCACAAACACGCTTCGTGTTGGGTAAAGCCCTTTCGCTGGGTCTGAAACCGATTGTGATCGTGAACAAGGTGGACAAAGAAAATTGCCGCCCCGACGAAGTTCACGAGCAAGTGTTCGACCTCATGTTTAACCTCGGTGCCACCGAAGACCAACTTGACTTTCCGACTGTTTACGGCTCGTCGAAACAGGGTTGGATGGGGCCGGACTGGAAAACACCAACCGACAACATCACGTATCTGCTCGATACCATCGTGGAAACCATTCAACCGGCTCCCACTGTCGAAGGGACTCCACAGATGCAGATCACGTCACTTGATTACTCGGCCTTCGTAGGTCGGATTGCCATCGGCCGGGTGTCACGCGGAACGTTGAAAGAAGGCGCACAGATGGCTTTAGTGAAAGCCGATGGAACTCCCAGGCGGGTGAAAATTAAAGAACTACAGTTGTTTGAAGGGCTTGGCAAGGTGAAAGTAGCCGAAGTTCAGTGTGGCGATATTTGCGCCATTACGGGTCTCGAAGATTTCGAAATTGGCGATACCGTTGCCGATCTCGAAAATCCCGAAGCCCTGCCCCGGATTTCGGTGGACGAGCCAACCATGAACATGCTGTTCACGATCAATAACTCGCCGTTTTTTGGTAAGGAAGGTAAGTTCGTGACCTCGCGCCACCTGCGGGATCGGCTTATGAAAGAAACCGAGAAAAACCTCGCCCTGCGCGTGGAAACCACCGACCGCGAAGACCAGTTTCTGGTGTTTGGACGCGGTATTCTTCACTTGTCGGTTCTGATCGAGACGATGCGCCGGGAGGGCTACGAACTCCAGGTTGGTCAGCCCCAGGTGTTATACAAAGAAGACGAACAGGGTCGGAAACTCGAACCCATCGAAACACTCGTTGTCGACGTACCAGAAACAACAGCCGGTAAGGTGATCGAATTGGCTACGCAACGAAAAGGCGAACTGCTGGTTATGGAGCCCAAAGGCGATTTGCAGCATTTGGAGTTCGAAATCCCGTCGCGGGGCCTTATCGGTCTGCGTTCCAATGTGCTGACTGCCACTTTCGGCGAGGCCGTTATGAACCACCGTTTCAAGAGTTTTGAACCCTACAAAGGCACCATTCCAGAGCGGATCAACGGCTCACTGATCTCAATGACAAGCGGCATGGCTACGGCCTACTCAATTGATAAGTTGCAGGATCGGGGCGTGTTCTTCGTTGATCCAGGCGAGGAAATATACACGGGTCAGGTTATTGGCGAACACAACCGCCAAAACGACATTGTAGTAAACC
>JAJAYX010000779.1 GCA_026785985.1 Rudanella sp.
GTAATGCGATTTCCTTAAATTGTATTTTTCTACTATCTATCAGTCCAATCAGGAAAGAGGAAATAAATTTTTTTCTGGCTAAATTCTTTGCCATTGGCACTTTGTCTAAGAACTTTATAACTTGGGATTTGATGATTGTTTTCATCCTTAAAGGCTGGTTTTGGTGCTTCGCCGCTTCAAAGTTCAGTCTTTTTGCTTTTTAACTCAAAAATCTTCGGGTAGAGTACACATTCTGCCCCCGGCAAACTTTAAAACAGGATCCTGCCTCATTTTGTGAGGAGTCGCTTTGCGGCTGGATCAGGCAGCCAGGCAATACGGTTTCTAACCTGGGATTTATTCTGGTAGCGATTCTAATCGTTCGTCAAGCGAGAAGCAGTCAGAATCAGCATCTATTACCCCTGGCCTATATTTCCTTGTTTACTGGAATCGGTTCTGCCTTTTTTCGCGCGTCTGAAACCTGGCTCGGCGGTTTTCTCGACTTTTCTGGAATATACCTGGGTGCCTCGTACATGATTGCGGTCAACACCAGACGCCTTACCCGGTGGGGAAAGCCCGCCATCGTAGCGGTTTTCGTAGGCTCACTTCTATTTTCCGTCTCTCTGCTGATCGAGCACAAAGAGCAATCAAGGAATTTCTACGCGCTGGAGAGCTTTCTTTGCTGCGTCGTGCTGGAAATGATTATCTATTTTACCCAGCCGATTCGTGCATTGTATCGTTGGGTTTGGGCATTTTGGGGGTTCTTCGCCTTGGGCTACGGGTTTTGGATTTTAGATATACGCCACATCATTTGTGAGCCAGCCAATCATTGGATTTCTGGTCATGCCCTTTGGCATTGGTTCGATGCCGCTGCACTCTACTGTGTGTATCGATAATTATGCCCAGTTTCCGATTTTGCGAGATTGGAAATGATTCTAAGAAAACGCGCAGTTCAACAAAAAAGGGGAAGCCCATTCGTACATCCCCTTTTTTGTTGAAAACAGAACAATCAATTGAGCGACTCGGCTTTGTACCCCGCCGCTTCGACGGCCTTGCGCACGTCGGCGGCGGTGGCGGTTTGGGCCTGTACCGTCAGGACTTTGTTCGGGTCGGCGGTGTCCACCGCCCAGGATTCTACGCCTTCCACGGCGTTGAGTGAGGGCGTGACCGTGGCCACGCAGCCGCCGCATTTGATGTTGGTTTTGAATTTGAGCGTTTCCATGATTCGTGACTTAGAAATAAACGGGTTAAAAAAGAACGTGATTCCGATTAAAGTTTCAGCGACCGCAGCCGCAGGCTGTTGCTGACCACCGACACCGAACTGAGGGCCATCGCTGCGCCCGCCAGCATGGGATTGAGTAAAAAGCCGTTCAACGGAAAGAGTAATCCGGCGGCGATAGGGATGCCGATGAGATTGTAAATGAAGGCCCAGAACAAGTTCTGCCGGATGGTCTGCACGGTGCGGCGCGAGAGCCAAAGGGCCTTCGGGAGCAGCCCCAGGTCGGAGGTGATGAGGGTCATTTTGGCCACGTCCATCGCAATGTCCGAACCTCGGCCCATTGCCACGCTCACGTCGGCCTGGGCCAACGCCTGCGCGTCGTTGATGCCATCGCCGATCATGGCTACGACCTTGCCCTGCGCCTGCAATTGCTTTACAAAAGCGGCCTTGTTGGCGGGCAATACCTCGGCGCGGAATTCGGTGATACCTACTTGGGATGCCACCGCCGCTGCAGTTTGGGCGTTGTCGCCGGTAACCATGTACACCACGATACCCCGCTTTTGCAAGGCAGCCACGGCGGCTTTCGAGGTCGCTTTGACCGGATCAGCAATGGCGATGACGGCAAGTACCTTATTCTCATCGGCAAAAAACACGACCGTTTTGGCCTCGGCCTGCCAGCGTTCGGCTCGGCCAGCGACCGGCGGTGGCACTTCGATACTCCGCTCGGCGAGCAGGTTAAGGTTTCCCACCACGTAGGTTTTCCCGTCGAAACGACCCACCACGCCACGTCCGGTCAGGCTCTCGAAACCGTCGAGCCGGGCGGCGGTCGCGGTTTCGGGCTTCAGGTGCCGCACAACGGCCTCGGCCAGCGGGTGTTCGGAGTGGGTTTCCAGCGCCAGCAGCACGGCCCCGAGCGGGTTGGCGTCGGGCGTTTCCCAGTGCAAATCGGTCACGGTCGGGCTGCCTTCGGTAATCGTGCCGGTTTTGTCGAGCACCACGGCGTTGACCCGGTGGCCGAGTTCGAGGCTTTCGGCGTCTTTGATGAGGATGTTGTTTTCAGCCCCCTTGCCCACCCCAACCATGATGGCCGTGGGCGTGGCCAGCCCCAGGGCGCAGGGGCAGGCAATCACCAACACCGTCACCGAAGTCAGCAGGGCGTGCGTAAACGCGTTTTCTCCGCCGACTAATATCCAAACCGCGAACGTCAGCAGGGCAATGCCGATGACGACGGGCACGAAAATCCCAGCCACCCGGTCCACGAGTTTTTGCACCGGGGCCTTGCTGCCCTGAGCATCCTGCACGGCGTGGATGATTTGGGCCAGGATGGTCTGAGCGCCCACTTTTTCGGCCCGGAACCGGAAACTGCCTTTCTGGTTGAGCGTACCGGCAAATACCCCGGCTCCTTCGCCTTTCTCGACCGGCACGGGTTCGCCCGAAATCGTGCTTTCGTCCACGAAGGAGCGGCCCGCCACAACCTGCCCATCCACGGGGATTTTTTCACCGGGCCGAACCAGAATCACCTGGCCAACGCGCACCTCGGCGATGGGAATTTCGCGTTCCCCGTCCCCCTCGATAACGCGCACCGTTTTGGGTTGCAGGCCCATCAGCTTTTTGAGCGCTGAGGTAGTGTTGGACTTGGCCCGCTCTTCGAGCAGTTTGCCCAGTGAAATGAATGCAATGACGACAGCAGCGGCCTCAAAGTAAACGTGCGGATGTAGGCCCCGCGCGTACCAAAACTGCGCATACACCGTGTTAAAGGCACTGAATAGAAAAGCAATTCCCGTCGAAAGGGCCACCAGCGTGTCCATGTTGGCCCGGCCGTGGCGGGCCTGCTTCCAGGCATTGACGAAATACGACCGGCCCAACCAAAATACCACCGGAGCCGACAGCCCCATCATGATCCAGTTGGCATACGGCATATTCATGAAGAACATGCCAATCACGACCACCGGAACGGATAGAATGCCTGCCCAAAGTGTCCGTTTTTTCAGCGATTCGTAATGTCGCTGTTGCGCTTCCTGCTGTACCTGCTGAGGGTCTTCGACATCAACCACTAAATCGTAGCCGATGGATTGCAGGACCTGTTGCATCCCGGTCGGAGTAATCGCCTTCGGGTCGTACTCGACGGTAGTGGACTGGTTGGCGTAGTTCACGGCCGCCTTAACAATGCCGGGCGTGTTATTGAGCATCGACTCGACACTGACAGCACAAGCCGCGCAGGTCATTTCCAGCACCGGGAAGGTGTGGAGGGTCAGTTTGGCACCGGGTCTGACACCAGCCGACGATTTAGTGGATTGGGCTTTGTTATCTGTCGTAACCATTTTTCCAGTATTTATACGACAAAGTTCGGCAGGTAGGCCTCCAGATCCGTTACAGAATTACCCCAGCCACTTGTGAGATTTTAAGCCGGTTGCCTCACCCCTTGCTGCAGGTTCTTCTTCTGTTGACGAAGTTGGCGAAAAAACGAGGGCGTTAGGCCGGTGAGCTGCCGGAACTGGTTCGAGAGGTGCTGTACACTGCTGTAGCCGGTGCGGTAGGCGATTTCAGTAAGCGTTTCGTCCGAATAGATCAGCCACTCTTTTACCTTATCAATGCGCCGGTTGATACTGTATTTTTCTAACGTAATGCCCTCGGCTTTGGCGAACTGGCCACTGATCGTATCAAAGTCCAGACCCAGCGCGGCCTGAAGATGAGCAGACAAGCGGGCTTTGCTTTCGCTCAGATTGGCGTACTCAAAGTACGTATCAACGAACGCTTTTGCACGCTGGTGAATGGTCATTTTCTGGTCCGAAATCAAGCTGAAACCCTGCTGGCTTAACAGGAACTTAACCCGTTTTAGGTCTTCGGAGACTACCGGTCCGCGTAGTGTCACCTGACCCAACTGAACATCAAGCAAATCGAAACCAGAATCGGTTAAGTGGGCTTGAACCACGTCAATGCACCGGGCGCACACCATGCCCCGTATCCGTAGTTTTACAGTGTTGGCTAATTCTGTCTTGAGTGTCATTCTGTGCTATCGCTGCTTAAACGTCGTTTGTATAACAAACAAAATTACGAGCCAGATTGATAAGCGGGCTTGCAAAATTCACGAGGAAGTTCACAGAATTTGTAGCAGCGGCTACCTTTTGATTCTGAACGAGTTATCCGGGCGCACTGGACCTGCCAACCTGGCTCATAATCAGATGCAACTGGTTCTTGTATGGGGGTATGTCAGTAACCGTTGATGCGCTTTACCACGTGAACCCGACTGACAGATACCCGCTTCGGCCATCAGCCGGTAAAACACCCGGTCCCGGATACCCCCCGGCCCGGCGCGTAAAATACACCGCATTGGTCAGGTTGTTTACGCCCGCCCGGATAGAATACCGCCGGGCCAGTTTTAGCGAGGCCGATATATCCATGATCCGGTAAGCCGGAATAAGGCCGGTTTGCCCGTTGGCCGTTGGCGCGGTCGTGTTGTTGGCATCGCTGAAGGTTTCGGCTACCTGGTTGAGCAATGCCGTCATTGTGAACGTTTTATACGTATAATTCAGCCCAAACCGGCCAATGAAACGAGGGGCATTTTCAACGAACTTGTCCCGCAGATTCCCCTCCGTAAGCTGTCCATTCGTGACGGTGGTTGTGGGCAGGTTTCGGTAGCGGGCATCGGTGAAACCCAGCGATGTGAACAGGCTCACGTAGCCCACTTTAGAGTGTTTGACCAATGCCACCACTGGATCAAACTCTACATAAGCTTCCACGCCCCGGCTCACGCTCCGGCCAATGTTGGTGCGATACTGGTACGTCTTTCCGCCTGCATCGAGTTGCGTGAGGGTGCCGACCCGGTTGTTATAATCGAGGTAATAGACCCCGATGTCGTAATTGAGAAACTTACGGTAGGCTCCCCGTACACCGGCATCGAGGGTGTAGCCACGAGCATCGCGCAGGTTCGGGTCAATGACAAAATCGGTCAGCGCGGCCGGGGTCAGGTCGGCAAACGTGACGGGGCGGTATGCCTGAGAATAGTTGCCGTAAAAGGTGGCAAAGGAGGCTGCTTTGACCTCTGTGCCAACGCCGGCCAGTACAAACGACCGCTGACGGCTCTGGTCAATCCGGTTCTCGGCTCCGGTAGCCGCAAAACTGTACCGACCTGCCACCGAGTTGTCGAGCAGCTCGACCCGCACTCCGGGTGTGAGCGTCCAGTGTGAGCCAAGCCGAAACAGGTTTTCGGCAAAAACCGCCCGGTTCGTTGTCCGTAGGCTGAGGTCGCGGGGATAAACGCCCTGAAGGTCACGGTTATAGTCACTGCCGGTGTCGCCCTTGCCCTGCTGCCGCCGGGCCGTAAACCCGTTGAAATACTTAACTCCTGCCGACAGCGCGTGTTGCTGTCCCAGGGCAGTATATTGCGTCAATAGCCTGAATTCACTGCCCCAGTTGCGGTACAGGTCGCTGTCGATCGTGCGATTCGCCAACTGGCCATTGGTTCCGGGCCCGTCGGCGTTGGTGATGGCACTGACAAATCCAATCTGGTTGCGTTCGCTGAACAGGCCGTGTACCCGCCAGGTCAGCCGGGTTTTATCGCTGAAAGCATACTCTGCCGACAACGACGGCACCGTCCAGGGTACATTAAACCAGTTGCGGCTCCGTATGCTTTGCCGGGCATCCTGATTAAACTGTATATCGGTTAGGCCGCCCGGTTGCTGGTTCACACTGTAGGCCCGGGACACTTCCGCCCCGATGCGGAGCCGGTTGGTAACGGCATAACTGACCGACGCGAATCCGTTGAAGATCGAGTAACGGCTGTTCTGTCGCCAGCCATCGGCCCGCCGATAGTCCACGTAGCCGAAATACTGCACCTTTCCCACTGTGCCCCCTACCGAATTATAGGTGGAAAACAGCCCGTAACTCCCGATGGATTGTTGCGTTTCAATGCTCACCGGCTTGTCCGTCGCTGGTTTTTTGAGTACGTAGTTCAGCAGCCCCCCGAATTGCGGACCATATTGCAGCGATGCACCACCGCGAATCAGTTCAATCCGTTCTACGGCCTGCATCGGCGGATTATAATACGCTTCGGGGTAGCCGAATGGGTCTGAACTGATGTCGATGCCGTTTTGCCGAACATTGAACTCCCACGAACGGTTGGGACTCAGCCCCCGCACGGCCACGCCCACCTGCATCCCGGAGCCTTCGCTTTCCCAAACCATCACGCCCGGCGTTTTGCTGAACACCTGACGACTGTTGTTGGTGATTAGGTTGGCATCCAAGGCATTGAGGTTGATAACTTCGGTTTTCTTACCGGCATAAATAGCCGTCTGCCCGATTTCGGGTAGTACTTCCCGCTCCCGCAACCCCTTGGCGGCTCTAATTTTTACCTCCTCCAATTCCTGCACCCGCTCACTGATGGTTAGGTTTAGCACCAATGTCTGTCCGTTTATGATGTCCGCAGGATGAATCAGCGGCTGCACCCCGACCCCGGTCACCACAACGCTGTACTGACCGCCGGGAATGTTTCGGAATTGAAAGTAGCCGTTCTGATTGGTTGTCACCTGGCGTACGGTTCCCTGAAGGGTGATGGTCATACCTTCGGCGGGCTTGTTATCCCGATCCACCACATTGCCCTGCAACGTACCTGTTCCAATACCTTGAACCGATTTGTCGTGACTTAGAGCGGGCAATGCACAGCAAATACAAAGCGATATGAGCAGTGATGTAAAACGTAGTTGGCGCGTCATTTTATTTAGACTGATTAAAAACTGATGCAAACATACTACCCAATTTGCATTTGGTGAAAAACTATTTAAAATAATTTTAAATAGAGCCATTGGTTTAACAGAACAAGAGCCGACCAGCGCGGGCCATCTCAGTCATTGTCCACATCGAAGCGAGCCGGGTCGGTGGACGGCCTTGCAAAATTCACGGCGAACCTTACAGAATTCGCGTCGGCAACTCCCTTTTGATTCTGAACGAGTTATATTGACACCGTTTCTGCTGGCAAGCTGCCGGGCCGCTCCCATTTACCTTTTCTGACAACGTTATGAAACACGAGCATAAAACCACCGAGCCGGAACCGCAACAGCCGACCAGCCCGACCAGCCCGACCGCACCCGCCGAACAGCACGCTCTCCAGCACATTGGCCACGACGGACACAGCGGCCCGGCAACCCCCGAAACCCATCAGGGCGGCGCTATGGACCACAGTAAGATGGACCATAGCAAAACGGAACCCGGCCCGATGAAACCGGGCGGGCATGATATGGCCGGGCCGCGAATGGCCGGTCACGATCACGGGGCCATGATTGCCGATTTCCTGCGCCGGTTCTGGGTCTGCGTGGGTTTGTCGGTGCCGGTCGTGCTGTTTTCGACCATGTTTCAGAATCTGGTCGGCTATCAAATTGATTTTCCCTACCGCGACTGGCTGGTGCTGGTGCTGGCAACGGTCATTTATGGCTACGGCGGCTGGCCGTTTTTGTCCGGTATGGTGGGCGAAATCCGCAGCCGCCAACCGGGGATGATGACCCTCGTGGCGGTGGCCGTTACTGCCGCGTTTAGTTACAGCGTGGCCGTATCGGTCGGCTGGCTGCGGGGCATGGACTTCTTTTGGGAACTCGCTACCCTGATCGACATTATGCTGCTGGGCCACTACATAGAAATGAAGTCGGTGGCCGGTGCTTCGCGCTCTTTAGAACTGATTGTGCAGATGCTGCCGTCGGATGCCCATAAAATGGACGGAACCGCCATCAACGATGTAAGCGTTGACACGCTGACCATCGGTGACTTAGTGCTGGTTCGGCCCGGCGAGCGCATCCCGACCGACGGGCAGGTGACGGACGGCAACAGTGCCGTGAACGAGAGTATGCTGACCGGCGAAAGCGTGCCGGCACAGAAGACCAAAAACGACACCGTGATTGCCGGGGCCGTCAATGGCGAAGGCTCGCTAACGATCAAGGTCACGCACAAGGGCGAAGACAGCTACCTCAACAAGGTAGTCAGGATGGTGCAGGAAGCGCAGGATGCCAAGTCGCAAACGCAAACCCTGGCCGACCGGGCCGCTGGCTGGCTGACGCTGATTTCGCTGTCGGTCGGCTTGCTGACGCTTGTCGGCTGGCTGTGGGCGGGCAAAGACGTAGCCTTCGCCGTTGAGCGGATGGTGACGGTCATGGTTACGGCCTGCCCCCACGCGCTGGGCGTGGCCATTCCGCTCGTGGTGGCCATCTCCACGGCGATTTCAGCTCAAAAGGGCCTGCTCATCCGCAACCGCACCGCCTTTGAAGAAGCGCGCAAAATCACGGCGATGGTCTTCGATAAAACCGGCACCCTCACCGAAGGCGCGTTCGGCGTAACCCGCATCAAGGTCCTGACGGATCAATTAGACGAGCCGGGTTTGCTGCGGATCGTGGCCGCGCTGGAACAGCAGTCGCAACACCCCATCGCCGAGGGCATTGTCCGCGAGGCTAAAAAGCGTACCCTCGACCTGCCCGCCATCAAGAACTTTCAGTCCATCACGGGCAAGGGCGTTTCGGCGACGGTGGACGGCAAATCGGTCGTGGTGGTCAGCCCCGGTTATCTGAAAGACAAAAATATTCCATTGCCACCGGACGCGCTGACTGGCACCGCCGAAACGGTGGTATTCGTGCTGATGAACGACCAA
>JAJAYX010000780.1 GCA_026785985.1 Rudanella sp.
CTGGCAATCCATTAACGTCGTTTCCCCAAACTGTATCAAAGTAAAGTGGCGGATTACTGAAATGTCGAGTTTTTAGATGAAAGTTTATTGACATATCTTTTTGGGACACATTATCAAATATCATCTCCTCAAAGCTCCCCATATTCAAATACTTCCCATTCGGAGATAGGTAAAAAGGAAATTGCTCCGTTTGCAACACCGCCAGAATCGCGTTAATCAGCGAACTTTTGCCGCTGCTATTCGCGCCCGTCAGCAGGGTAATGGGCGCAAATTTCACGTCGAGTTCCTCGAAGCATTTGAAGTTTTTAAGGCCGAGTGAGTTAATAAGCATGGTTTTGTCTGCAAAAGCGAATGGGTAAATATAGCCATCTTCGGGGATTAGCCGCCTAAATCCTATCTTTGCGGTCTCAGTAACTCATTATGGCAGACCAACAAGTACCACCTGTTGCCGCCCCGGCAACCTCACTCCAGGACATTATCGCTCACGCGAAAGAGTATGGATTCGTTTTCCCCTCTTCCGAAATCTACGACGGTCTACAGGCTGTGTACGACTACGGTCAGAACGGGGTCGAACTCAAAAATAACCTCAAGTCGGTGTGGTGGAAAGCCATGACACAACTTCACGACGAAGTTGTCGGCATCGACGCGGCCATTTTTATGCACCCGCTGACCTGGAAAGCGTCGGGCCACATCGACTCGTTCAGCGATCCGATGATCGACAACCGCGACTCCAAAAAACGTTACCGCGCCGATCAACTTCTCGAAGGTAAAGCTGAGCAATATGCCAACGCGGGCGATGAGGCCCGATCACAGACTCTGCTCAACGAAATGGGCCGGTTATTGGGCGACAACGACCTCGACGGTGTTCGCAACCTGATTATTACTGAAGGCATCAAATGCGCCGTTTCCAATACCGATAACTGGACCGAAGTGCGGCAGTTTAACCTGATGTTCTCGACGCAGGTGGGTTCTGTGGCCGAAGACACCACCACCATTTACCTCCGCCCCGAAACAGCGCAGGGCATTTTCGTAAACTTCCTGAACGTGCAGAAAACGGGCCGGATGAAGGTTCCGTTTGGCATTGCCCAGATCGGGAAGGCGTTCCGTAATGAGATTGTGGCCCGCCAATTCACGTTCCGAATGCGCGAGTTCGAGCAGATGGAGATGCAGTATTTTGTGCGCCCCGGCACCGAAATGGAGTGGTATAACAAGTGGAAACAAACCCGGCTAGCCTTCCACAAGGCAGTGGGTTTGCCCGCCGAAAGCCTGAAATTCCACGATCACGAGAAACTGGCGCACTACGCCAATGCCGCTGTAGACATCGAGTATAAATTCCCGTTTGGTTTCCGCGAAATGGAGGGTATCCACTCCCGCACCGACTTCGACCTGAAAGCCCATCAGGAACTGAGCCGCAAGAAACAGCAGTACTTCGACAATGACATTGACCCAGCTACGGGCAAGCCTTACGGCAACTACATTCCGTACGTGGTGGAGACATCCGTTGGTGCCGACCGCCTGTTTCTGGCCGTGTTCTGCAATGCGTTTACCAAAGAGACGATTGGCGAGGGTGATCAGCAAAAGGAACGCACTTACCTGAAACTGCACCCGGCTTTGGCTCCCGTGAAAGCGGCTGTGTTCCCGCTGGTGCGTAAGGATGGCCTGCCCGAAAAAGCCGAGCAGATCATGAAGTCGCTGCGGTCGGAGTTTCGGGTCATTACGGAGGAGCGCGATGCGATCGGCAAACGCTACACCCGGCAGGATTTGATTGGAACACCGTTCTGCATCGCGGTCGATTACCAGACAATGGAAGACGACACCGTTACGATCCGCCACCGCGACACCACCGAACAGGAGCGCGTTCACATCAGCGAATTAAAGACCAAAATCGGCCATGCCGTTTCGATGGAGCGGATTTTGGAATTGTTGTAACTGGTTCGGCTGGCCCATTGGCTTTGCTCCAGTCAGTTTTTAAACCAAAAAAGCCCGGCTCATATAAGCCGGGCTTTTTTACATTGTCCATCCTACACCATTCTCCGATACCGTTGCTGGGTTTCTTCACGGTGTTGTTTTTCCAGAATCTCCCACGGTATTTCTGCCTCGGGGTTAGCCGTGAGGTGTTGCCGGGCAAAGGCAATCTGATCTAAATGATACACTAAATTTCGGTTCCGTTGGGTGCGTAATTCGGCTAATTCGGTCAGGTCATACACGTTTACCCACTGCTCGCCCACCAGAACCTCCATCAGCGGATTAGGTACATAATGACCCTGTTGCACCCGAAAAAACAGCTTTTTGTTGTATTTATCATTGCCGTAGAACTCATTTTTAGCCAAAATGCTGCTGATATACGGACGTTTGCGTCGGTATTCGGGTATTACTGGTTCCGTCAGCCCCTCATAGAAATTGATAAAGTCAGCCGTTTGAAACGTCGGATAGTCTGTGTCAGTCCGACGGCGATAGCCAGGATTGGTGGCGGTCGTCATTTTGTTTCGCCACACAGCCAGCATAAACTGAAGCATGAAATACTCGGCCTGATGCGCGTCTAATTTAACCAACCGATGATTGATTTGCAGCCGCAAGGGTTCGGCTTTGAGCGTGGCATTGAAACGGTTGAGAATCCTGCTTTTATAGCTTGCATCTAAAAAAGCCCGCAACAACGCCACCTGAATTACCGGCCGGCCATAGTTATCGGTCGTGTTGATTTTGGCACCGTTCTTGATGAGGTGATCGGCAATCTGCACTGCTCCATAGGAAATCGCCATCGTGAATGGAGGCAGGTTCATCGGGTTTCTGAAATCCACCCCATACCGCTGTAAATCAGGCAATAAGGTTTTTACTGCATCGGTGTAGTAAGCCTGGAACAACCGGCGCAACAGAATTGGCCCCTCTTTTTCCCACTTGTCGGCCGGGCGGTAATTCAGGGCCGAGAGTTGGGTCATGTAAGCGGTTTCGCCATAAAAGAGGGCGTACTCAAACAGGCGATCTTTGGCTTTTTTGTTGAAATGAGTCGGGTCGGTAGCCTGCCGGATCAACTCAGGCAGGTTAGCGCGGGTGGTTATTTCCCAGGGCACCAACTGCACCTTCAATACCTCCTTCCGAATCTGGTCGGCCTGTTCCTGCTTGCCCTGTAGTTCGAGTCGGCGGGCTTCGCGCTGCCAATCCTCCGCCGACGATGTTTGTTCCTTTAACTGCAGGTTTTGTTTGAAATCCGTCAGACCCAACAGAGCCAGCAAATCGTGTTTTCGGTTGGTTTCCACCACATACAGATTCTGCACTGCCCGCGTCATGGCCACATACAGCGAGTTGACATAGAACTTGTATTCGTCCAGCGATTTGTCGGTTTTGTCTTTGGCCCGCCCAAACGTCATCGACTCTTCGGTGAGGTCGGCGGGGGTAACGCCCGTGGTCAACTCGCGGAACTCGCGTTCGTATCCCGAAATGATGTTGTACAGAATAACATCTTGGTATTCAAGCCCTTTAGCTTCCTGCACGGAAAACAGCAGGGGCGTTTTAAAGTGTTTCCGGGCTTCAGCTTTGTCTTCGGGGCGCAACACCAACACCGCTACTTTGGCCGATTTTCGGGTTTTTGCATCCAACTCACCCCGGTTTTTGGGGTTGTTTTCCACAAAGGCCACCTCCCCCGACTGACTGGCAATGGACTTCACCAAGTACGTACTTTCTTTATCGACGGAGCCAAACCGAGCGTTTTTAATCATCAGCAATCCGTTGGCAATGGCCGTCACCTCAGGCGTATTGCGGTAGTTCGTGACTAAGACCCGGAAGATATTATGGGTCATTTCCTGGTTGTAAAACAGGGTTTTAACCTGACTCCAGGAGAAAAAATTGGGGTGTACGATCTGGTTGGCATCGCCCCCCAGCAAAAACTGTTTCGGGTTTTTGAGCGACCGCAGAATCGACAGCAGTTGAACGTTGGTAATGTCCTGCACTTCGTCGATCACTACCCAATCATAGGTCGGCGTTATGCGGGTTAAATAGTTGTAAGCCAGTAGATTACTATCGTACAGGCCATGTCCGTTTATTTTTTCGGTCTGTAGCCAGTCGAGGTATTTCAGGAATAAATCGTGCAGGGCCGGGCGTTCGTCCGCCGGAAAAATCGACTGCTTCACCCCGAGCGCGATGTAATCGGCCAGCGTCAGGTAGGGTTTGTCAACGGCGGCCCCCGTCAGCACTCCCCGGAATTCTTCAAAGACTTTATATGAATCCCTGATTTTGTAAGTCTGCTTATATCGCCAAATCCACTGCTCAAACAACGAGAAAGTAACCTCCTGTCCATCAGGCACTTCAATGGTTGAGAGATACTCCTGAAACGACAGGAATTCTACTTCCTGCGCGTCGTTTTCGTAGTTATAGGCATAGTATAGTTGGCGGGCGTTCTCGGTCAGGAAAGGGGAGAGCGTAGTATAGAGTACCCGACCGGGGAGCGTTTTGAGTTTTTCGAGGGTGAGGGCGGTTTTGCCACTGCCCGCCGATCCCATCACAATCAGCGGAAGGGGCAAGCCCAGCACCTCGCTCTGTGGATCATCGAACGACAGAATTTTGTCCAGGATATGGAATGTCTCTTGCCGGGGATTCAGGTAATTGACGGATGTCAGGTCGGCGGGAAGAACAGCCTTTTCGTCGGGAACCGGCACCAGCTTAGTCTCGTCCACAACGGCTCCATTCAGAAACCGCGACTTGTCGTAGGCATGGTTAAGAATAATTTCGAGCAACAGCAGGCAGGTTCGGCCTTCATAGCGGGCAATCTGAAATAGCAGTCGGTTAGTATCGTCTAATTTAGCCCGGTAAAGCCCCGCGTTGGGCATCTTCCGAACATCAGCGGCCCGAAAGTCACCCGCCCGCAGATGTTTTATAGTTTGCTCAAAGACTTTTTTGAGCTTGCCGGGGTTTAGGTTGTTGTAGCGAAATAAATCCATGTTCTGTTACGCATCCAGCAATTTATGCCGGCGTAATCCTCGCAGGAACCGGATTAGCTCATCTAACACGGCCAAATGACGCACCTGTCTCTGCCCAAAGATGGCTTCAATTTTCTCCAGGGTCCATTCCCGAAAATCACTCCGTATCATAGCCGGGTGCTATTTTTTGGCTCTGCAAAGGTAGCGCGGTTTTTCAGAAACCGCGCTACCAACCGTCAATGCAGCTCCTCCTCCAAAAACGCCCATCTTTCAGCCTGTTCCTTCGTTTTGGCGGGTTTCGACCGTCCGTTTGGTAAGTTATTAGCCCCCAAACCTAATCCTCGTCGGTTGCTATTACCCGCACAAAGGCCGACCGGCGCGGGGCTGGCACCGCCGTATTTTCGCCCCGCAGACCCTTCCAGAGAATCTCGTTGAACAGCTTATCGTCGATTTTATCTACGTCTGAAAAATCTAACCGCTCCGATTTTTTCGCGCTGGGTGTGTAGGCCGTATTCAGTGCGTCCAGATCAATATTACACGGCACCGCCCGGTAGGGTGCCGTGTTGGGCGTGGCCGTAAAACTGCGGAACATCGGTATGGCCCCCGCATCGTACTGGCTCATGGGAGGTAGGCCCAGAATCAACTCCATCGTGCGGAGCATCCCGGAGGTCGAGTACATGGTATGATCAACAAACTTTCGCTTTGTGTAGGGACTGACAACCAGCGCGTTAGACCGATGGGCATCCACATGGTCGGGGCCGTTCTGGGCATCGTCTTCGAGAATAAAAATGGCTGATTCATTCCAGATTTTGCTCTGACTGATGTGTTCGATCAGCATTCCAACGGCCAGGTCATTGTCGGCCACGCAGGCATAGGGTGTCATTTGGCCCACGGCCAGTCCGTGCGTGTGGTCGTTGCCAAGCCGGATGGTGCTGAGTTGCGGCACGACATTGGCCACCAGTAATGAGTCGAAATCACGCTTCCACTGATTCACCCGCGTGGTGTCTTTGGTTTTATTGACGTAGAACGTGGTGAAATTTTTACAGACGTGGGCCGCGTCGAGTGCCGGAATATTGCCCTTGTCTTTATCCACAAACACGCCGTAGCTCCGGTAACTGACTCCCTTGCGCTGGCAAAAATCCCAGATAAAGCCGTCTTTGTCGTTGGCAATGGCGCGTCGGCCCATGCCTTCGGTAACGCCCCCGCGTCGGCTGTAGCCCGACACCCACGTTTTTTCGAGGTAGTCGTTGGCGTGGGCGGCCATGCTCCAGTTATGGCCGTCGGCACTCACTTCGGCATCCACGTAAAAGTTGTCGAGCAGCACAAACTCGCGGGCCAGTTTGTGCTGGTTGGGCGTGTATTTTTCCCCGAACAAACAAAGTGTCGAGTCGCCGTTGCCTTCTTTTATGTCGCCAAAAACCTGGTCGTAAGTACGGTTTTCTTTTAGGACGTAGAACACATATTTGATCGGCGAGACGGGTGCATTGGCTCCTATTTTCATTGGAATTGGATTGCCCGGTTCGCCCTCTGCGTTCAGTTCCTTATCTTTTTTGTAGGGGGCGTTGGCATACACTTTCCGGGCATACAGCGACAGGACAGCCTCATTCGGTTCATCCACAATGCTCAAGGTGCCTTTCATCAATGCCCCAATGTATTGCAGCCGGTTGTTGGGGCGGGCGGCTTCGCCCACGTGGGTTTCGGAGCGAACGGCCCGGCTAACCGGCTGCGGACCCAATGGGTTGGCAAAGGAGGTAAAACCCTTGCCGTTGGTCACGAATATCCGTTTGTCAATCACCCGCACGTTGGTTGGGAACCAGCCCACCGGAACAAACCCTTTCGAGACACTCTTGCCCGGCGTACTCATGTCGAACACGGCCAGGCAATTATTGTCGGCGTTGGCAATATAGAGCGTTCGCTCATCCTTCGATAAAGCCAATCCGTTGGTGATAGAGCCAACGGGCGAGTCAGGATACAGAGCCGCATCGAGTACTTCGATCACCTTCCTGGCGTTCACGTCGATCACCGAAACGCTGTTGTCGCCCGCATTGGCCACATACAGCCGGGTACCCCGCTTGTTCAGAATCAGTTCGTTCGGGTTATACGACACCGGGATGGTACCCGTTACGGTGCGGGTGTCGGTATTGAAAATAGCCACCTGCTTTCCACCCCAAACCGAGATGTACAGTTCTTTCCGGTCGGGCGACAACACGGCGGTGTAACACTCATGGCCCAGTTTCTCGTGATGCACAATGGCTTTCGTGGCCAGATCGAACACGTAGAGGGAGTTGTTGTCTTTGGTGACCACGTAGAGCAGGTTGCGGGCATCGTCGAGTTCAATGCCGACGGGCGAGATGCGTTCGGGCCATTTTTTGCCGAGAATCAGGCTGTCGGTCAGTACCAGTTTCCGGTCGGCAATGGCGTATTGGAGTACCTGATTGTCGTTGCCCGCCGAAGCATAGAGCGATTTCTCGTCGCGGCTGAACTTGAGGCCATAAAACGAACGCGGAATCTCGATGCTGTGCAGCACTTTTTCGGCCTTCGGGTCGATCAACTGGATCGTTTGCGTACCCTGTCCGTTGTTGGTCACGGCCATCAGCGAACCGGATACCGACACGGCAATGTTCAGCGGCAAGTCGCCCACTTCCAGCGAGCGGCTCGCCGGGGTCAGGCTCCAGC
>JAJAYX010000781.1 GCA_026785985.1 Rudanella sp.
GGGAACCAACAACGGACAGCGATGCTACACGGAACAGGCTTTTTTCATGCGCTTGTTTGGGGTGGTTCAATGGAGCCAGATGATTGGATTACGGATCGGCAAATTGCGGATAACTTCTTCTACGTGGGGTTCATGATCCAGTTTTCGCCAGGTGTCGAGCCAGTTGGGTTGCCTGAACGCCATGGCCCCAAAAACCAGGAACGGCTGGGCAACGGGCCAGTCATTCCAGTACATCACGTCGGGCTTGAGGGGCCAACTCGCTTTGTTTTGCACGTAGGGGTGCAGATAGGCGATTCCCTGCCGAATGCCGCGCCCGTCGGGGCATCGCCTGCCGATGGGCCACGAAATTATCGGGGTTGGTCAGGCCATCGCGTTGGATGTATGGCCCCTGCGGGTTCAGCGAATCGGGCCACCAGTAGTCGCGCTTCGGAGAAAAAATCGTGTGGCCCGCCCGCGCTCCGGGGCGAGGTGTGGGCCGTTACCGTCATAGGCTGCTGTTGCATGGCCCAGCGGGCTTCGGTCAGAATATGGGGTTTCAGGATGTTCAGAACCACGTCTCTGTCTGCCGATTGACCACGGGCTACAAGTACCGGGTATTGACAGGCCAAAACGATGATAAAGAAGAACGATTGCCTGGTGGTTGGGTGAGGCATAAGGGAGAGCTTGCTGTTTATAGTGCCAATTTTGTCAGCCATTCATCCTCCCTGATTCGCATGGCGCGTTCCTCTTCCGGCGATTTGTCGCCGTAGCCGCAGAGATGCAGCAATCCGTGGGCCAGTACCCGGCGCATTTCAGTGATTGGCTTCACGCCAAGTTGACTGGCATTATCGGCAACGCGATCCACGCTGATGAAAATGTCGCCTTCGATCAGGTCGTCTTCTTCGCTTTGGTCGAAGGTGATAATGTCGGTATAGTAATCGTGTTGGAGGTGATCACGGTTGACCTGAAGAACGTGTTCGTCGGAGCAGAAAATATAGTTCAGGTCGCCCACGTGGAAGCCCTCGGCCTCGGCCTGCTGTTTCAGCCACTGGCGCGTTGCCTGTTTCTGAGGCAGTTTATACGGGGAATCTTCGTTAAAAAATCGAATCATTGTCAGGCAACCTCCAATTCAACCATTGCTGGTTGGCGCATTTTTTTAGAAGCGTTCATAATTTCAAAGCCAACCACTTCGCCCTTACTGTCACATGTATTTGCTGATTTACGTGTGCTGAGTAGGTAGTTCATTCAACAATCCGCAATTTGGCGAAACTCAGCAATAGCGTTTTCTCTCCCTCCGTATCAAACTGAATGATGGCCTTTCGTTCCAGGCCGTTGATCGCCATTGTCTTCACCTCACCAAAGCCAAATTTAGCGTGTTCAACCTTCATGCCGGCCACCAGTCCCGACGTATCACTGGCAGCAAAATCGGCGGATGGAGTGTGGGTGACCGCCCGCTGTGGTGCCTGGCTCCGCCCCGTTTTTTGCGCCAGTGACCGCACAAAACTCATTGACCCGGCCGTTGGCATCTCGTTGCGGTCACGGTCGGGAATCGACCCGTGCGACGGACTGCGAGCTTCCTGCCGGGTTGCACTGCCGTTTGTTTCGGTCCGGGATCGGGCCATTTTTAGGTGCCGCTGATCGACTTCCATCAAAAACCGGCTTGGTTCGCACATTTTCAGGCGGCCATAGTGGTAACGCGACTCGGCATACGACATCGTCAGCCGCCGTTCGGCGCGGGTAATGGCCACGTAGAACAACCGCCGTTCTTCTTCCAGATCGTTGCGGCTTCCGAGCATCATCTGGCTTGGAAACAGTTCTTCTTCGAGGCCAACAATGTGTACATTCTTGAATTCCAGCCCTTTCGCTGCGTGAATGGTCATCAACGTCACCTTGTCATTATCACCATCGTCCTCTTTTTCGTCGGCGGTGGTGAGCAGGGAAACCGTTTGGAGGAACGCGCTCAGGTTCTTTTCTTCGTTGTCGGGATTATCAACAAACTCTTTGATGGCGTTTAGCAATTCCTGCACGTTCTCGTAGCGGGTCAAGCCCTCCACGGTTTTATCTTCGTACAAGTCTCGCAACAGGCCCGACGATTTGGCAATATGCGCCGACACTTCGTAGGCATCTTTGGTATCGAGTAACAACCCGAAACTCTTGATCAAATCGGCAAATGCTTCGATGGACACCGAGGCCCGGCCCGCAATATACTGGTTGATGTGGCTGACAATCTCCCAAACCGGCACCTCCCGTTCCGAAGCAAGCACCGAAATTTTGGCAATGGTGGTGTCGCCGATGCCGCGTTTGGGCAGGTTAATAATCCGTTTGAACGCTTCCTCGTCCTGCTGATTGACCGTGAACCGCAGATAGGCAACCAAATCCTTGATCTCTTTGCGTTGGTAAAACGACAAACCCCCAATAATCCGGTACTTGATGTCTAACTTCCGAAGGGCTTCCTCAAAGGCCCGCGACTGGGCGTTGGTGCGGTATAGAATGGCGAAGTCATTATTTTTCAGGCCTTCCTGCATCTTGGCCTCAAAAATCGACTGCGACACCAGCCGCCCTTCTTCATTGTCAGAAGCTGCCTTGATCACGTCGATCAGCGAACCCTCGGCATTATCGGTGAACACACTTTTTTCCAACTGATTCCGGTTGCGGGCAATCACCGAGTTGGCCGCTTCAACAATGTGTTTAGTGGAGCGATAATTCTGTTCCAGCTTCACAATTTTCACGGCATCTTTGCCGTAGTCGCGCTGGAAATTCAGGATGTTTTCGATGTTGGCTCCCCGGAAAGCGTAGATACTCTGGGCATCGTCGCCCACCACGCAAATGTTCTGGTGAACAGCCGCCAACTTCCTGGTAATGAGATACTGCGATACGTTGGTATCCTGAAACTCATCGACCATCACGTGCTGAAACTTATGCTGGTACTTGTGCAGCACATCCAGATGATCTCGAAACAGCACGTTCGTATTGAACAGCAGATCGTCGAAATCCATCGCGTTGGCGGCAAAGCAACGGCGGCTATATTCCTTGTAGATCCGACCCACCTCCGGCATCCGCGCCGATTCGTCGTCGGCTTTTATAACGGGGTTGATCAAATAATCTTCGGGGCCGATAAGCCGGTTTTTGGCCGCCGAAATCCGGCTGAACACGCTGTTGGCACGATAAATTTTATCGTCGAGCCCCATCTCTTTAATAATGGCTCGCAGCAGCGATTTAGAGTCGTCAGTATCGTAAATCGAAAAGTTGCTGGTATAGCCAATGGCTTTAGCCTCAATACGCAGGATCTTGGCAAACACCCAGTGAAACCTTCCCATCCAGATGTTGCGGGCCTCGCTACCGATCACGCTTTCAATCCGTTTGCGCATCTCACCAGCCGCCTTGTTGGTAAACGTCAGCGACAGAATTCGAAACGGGTCAACGCCTTTTTCGATCAGGTGGGCAATGCGGTAAGTCAATACGCGGGTTTTGCCGGAACCAGCCCCGGCTATAATCATCAGCGGGCCATTATCGTGGGTAACAGCCTCACGCTGAGGGTCATTCAGGCTCGAAATATAGTCGATCATAATACAGCGAAGACGCTGGATACTGGATTTTAGATACTGGGAAAGCAGCTAATCCACCCTCCAAAGCCTCTCGTCCAACGTCTTTTAATAACACCCAAAAGTACGGAAAAATTTGGTTAGGGGAGGGGGATATACAAAAGTGCAGGGTTGTCCTTTGTGAGTGTTCACAAGGGGGTGTAGGACAAGTTTGCAGATGTGGCCAAAAATAATGAATTTAGGGGATGGAAAATCAAGAAAGCCAATTCAGGGCACTGTATGCTACGTATTTAACTTGGCAAGAAAGTCAAAAAGACCAAACTGATGGCTATGAATATGAACGCAGTTTTGTTGAACTAACGCAGAAACTCAACAAAGACCTTCTGGATATGACCCTCCAAAGAACCCCCTCAACCAGCGATACGACAAAAAAAAAGTCCACACCAGTTTCGGTCTTGTGAACATACCCAGTGGCCATTGTTTACATAAAAAGGGTAAAAAAGGCTTCAAACAAAGCCCCTATTTACAAGAATTAGCCTGCTATGTAGGCCAGTTGGTTCCTTTTGATGAAGGTAGTCTGATGATGGGAAAATTTAAAGGTATATCCTTGACTGACAAGCAGATAGAGCGGCTTACCCATCACTATGGGCAGGTACTTGAAATGGATTTGATGGCCACTCAGCCCCTGACAACACCTACACCGGCTGATGCCAAACGCCATTATGCGATGATGGACGGATCCATGGTTTTTGTGCGGGAGCAGGGCTGGCGAGAACTTAAATTAGGCCGCGTTTTTGCCGAATCATCCTGTTACAAGGCCAAAAAGCGTGGGGTAATTTCGGCCAGCCACTATGTAGCTCATTTGGGCGGACATGAGGACTTTTTAGCTAAATTCGACCAGACATTAAGCCATAAATCAGACCTGATTGCGGTGGGTGATGGCGCGCGTTGGATTTGGGATTTTTGGGACATCCACCACCCCGAAGCGGTTCAAATCCTGGACTATTTTCATGCCATTGAGAAGATTGGGACTTGGGCGGTTTTGGCTATAAAGGATAAAGGTAGTGTTCGGGATTGGCTTGCGGTTTGCGAGTCACTGCTACTAGCTAACAACTTGGGTGAGGTTCAGGAAATGATTGAAGGTGTTGATTGTCAAGGTTGTACAGCAGAAAAGCGACAGGCGTTACTAACTTACCTGAGCAATAATAAAAGGCGGATGCAGTATAAGACCTATTTAGAGCAGGGTCTTTTTATTGGGTCTGGCGCGATGGAATCAGCCAACAAATCAGTGATTCAAAAACGGCTTAAATTATCGGGTCAACGCTGGACAGAAGGCGGGGTTCAGCAGGTAGCGAACTTACGAGTAACGTTCAAGAATGAGCAATGGGACAGAGTCGTTAGTCACATAAAAATCGCAGCCTAACTAACTTGTCCTACACCC
>JAJAYX010000782.1 GCA_026785985.1 Rudanella sp.
CCAAAAGGCTAAACAGGCTGGCCCGGTCAAAGAGGGTGGTACGCTCGTCCGTAGCCGTGTGTTCGGTTGGCTCTGATGGACTGATCGGGTTTACCGAAAGAAGAATGGGCAGAATGTCAAACAAGGACAACTGACTCTGATTCGCATACGCGCTCGATTGTGCCGAGCGGCTACGGGGCCGGGCAGTAAGGGTCATAAGAAGGGAAAAAGGCAATGGCCCAAAAGGGCTTATCTGGCTGATTATCTTAGTATAAAGATAGCCATAAAAACCCGGTTTGGCAAGCCCTGAAAGGCCCAGACAGCTTACCCCCACCCCTTTTATGTACTTCATTACGCCCAGACAACGATCAACACGTTGACACGTGGATGGGGTTTCTGTGAATGGTATTGTTCCTCGTGGCGTGGCCAGATCGTTACAGCATGCTTTGCCGCAGGGAGTAAAAAGAGAGAGAGCGACTGCCGATTAGGGAAGGAATTCGATGGTAACGAAGGGGCATATACGTTGACTTGTCTTCAGAAAATTTACAAAACCAACTGGAACCCTATAATAGGTTAAATCGGTAATACCATGCAGGTCCAAAGCGGTTCAGTTCACACTTTAAGTCTGTCAAATAGACCGAATAAATAGCTTTTATAGGCTAACTATAGATCAATCTATATATTTACCAAGAATCCTTTACTCACTTGCGTTTATGAACCATTTTTTACTCGCACTTTTATGGGTGGGGGGTAGTGTTGTACTCGGACAGACAAAAACGCCCGATGATTCAACAAAAACCAACAAAGCACTGACTACCTCAGATGCTTTCCTACCTAAAATTACCCTCAAATCCCCTACATCCGCTGCCATGGCTCGCTTTGGGGATATTCCGGTCAGCCTCTATACCGGTCAGCCAACTATCGAGATACCTCTGTTTGAGTTTACCGTAGATGCCCTGCGAGTCCCCATCAAACTCATGTATCATCCCAGTGGCCTGAAAGTATCAGATCAGGCTTCGTGGGTAGGTATGGGCTGGAGTTTACAGACCGGCGGTATAGTCAGCCGCCAAATTCTGGGTTTGCCTGACGAGAAACCCGGGGTTGCCACCCCTTTTCCCTCGCCAGGGACACTCATCACCCGGAATCTGGAGAACTTGTCGTCACCATTAGTCAGTGGTGGTTGCATAGTTGATGCCAATATCCGGGCGATTTACGACGCAATGGCCGAAAACAAACTGGACGGCCAACGCGATGTATTTACCTATCAACTTCCATCAGGGACTAACTCCTTTATGCTGGGGCCTACTTTATCCGGGGAGATTAATCCCGTCACGTTTCTGATGCCGGAACGGAGTTTGGTTCAATCCACCACCGCCCTTAACTCATTTACCCTTGTGAACGAAAATGGTGTTACGTTCCGCTTCAACGATACCGAGAGTTTTAGCAACAACACCAGCAGCGGTAATGTAACAACGTGGTTGCTCAACGAAATAATTGGGTTAAACGCAGGGCAACGGGCCGTTTATACCTATGCGACAGTAGCCTCCACCACGTCTAACGATTTAACCCAGTTCAAAACCTTTCGGGATCAGGTTTCGGGAGCAAGCCCACCGTCCATCATTGATAATCCCCCTCCTGTCGACCAGAACAATGATAACACGACGACCCAGAATCTGTTGACGCAAATCAAGTTTCCGGGTGGGAAAATCGAGTTTGCCCTCGAAAATCGGAGCCTTCCTGATGAATCTGCCGGGGCACGCTTAACGGCCATCAGCATTTACGGCATCAATACAGAAGATAACACTTATTTTCTTATCAAAAAATATGGGTTCAACTACATTTACAAGAGTAGACTGGAAGGAAATAGTGTACTATTTTTGAGTGATATTCAGCTACTTGATGCGGGTGGAAGTACGCTTGGAAAATACGCACTCACGTATAATGATGCCATGCCCCTGCCCGCTCAATCGAGCAAAGCACGGGATTTTTGGGGCTATTTTAATGGACAAACAGGCAACTCAACCTTGCTTCAGCCCCTAAGTATTCCCTGGCAGCCGACCGTAAGCAGCACCCCTGAAACCCTAAATATACCCGGTGCCAACAGAAACCCCGACGCAGCCTCAATGAAGGCATGGGTGCTACAGCGAATGAGTTATCCAACAGGGGGTTATACCGATTTTGCCTTTGAACCCCATCAGTACCGGGATAGCAGCGGGCTTACCCGATTGGCGGGAGGGTTGCGTATCCAGACAATCCGCTCCTACACCGCTAATGGGAGTCTGTCGCATACCAAATCCTACCGATACGGCACCAATGGCACAGGGAAAGCTCGCTTTGGGCGGCCTTTCTCCGCCTTCTCGGATCCAAAACCGGAGATTCATAGTACGGGCCAACTTGTGCGGGGAGGGGGCTCGTCTATTGATGATCCCGAATACAGTTATCGGCAACGAACGTACTCCTCGGTGGCTTCGTATCCGCTGTCGGCGGCTGAGGGTAGCCCCGTTACGTACTCACTCGTGACGGAATACGACGACGAGGGAGCCGCTTCCATTGGCCGAACGGAATATACGTACCGGGACGATGCCGAAGATTTCCCCATTTATGCCAATGGGCGGCTGTTTGTGGTCAGTACGGCCTGTAAACGAGGGCAGTTGCTCACCAAAACCGTTTTTGATGCCTCAAACCGCAAAAAATATCGGCTCGAAAATGGATTCGCAGACCCGTTTGTTGTTCAAACGAACAATGCGTTGGCTGGGTTGCTGGTCAGCTACAACATTCAGTATCCTGATGGAGCACCCGCAGGAAAGTGTAATGGCTATTTTCCCAATGGAGAGAATAGCCTCCAGTTTATCCCCAATTATCCGTTCAGCAATGGCCTGGTGAAAATCTCCCAAAGCAATGAGTATTTCTATGATGAAGCGGATGACTCACGATTCGCCCGAAAAACTACCGAAACGGACTATAGTACGCTTCATTATAACCCGGTCGAAACCCGCACCTTTCTGGAAGGTCGCGACATCATTGGAACGCGCTACACGTATCCCCAGGATTTTACGGCAACCCTATCGGGCAGTGCCGATGTCGAATTGCAGGGCATTAAAACCCTACAGGATCGCAACGCCTACCAACCCGTCGAAACGATTAATTTCCGGCAGGATTTTGGTAAAGATCGTTTCTACACGACCGGTCAACTAAGCTCGTTTACCCCTCAGACTATCGATGGACGGGCTACGCCCCTGCCCCGCCGGGTGTGGCTGGCCGAAGCTGATATGAGCAATAACCGCTTCACCGATGCCAATTACCGTACCTCGGCGGACTTCTTTAATTTAGGAGTAGGAGGCAATACCTTCACCATCAGCACCATCTGGCAACCCCGTATAGTAATGGATAGCTACGACGCGAGGGGTAATCTGATTTTTTATACCCTCACTGCCGGGGCTTCTACAGCCTACGTTCATACCAATCTGG
>JAJAYX010000783.1 GCA_026785985.1 Rudanella sp.
CAATGGATTGTTTGACCGTTTTCTTTAATTTTCTTCCTGATTATCATGCCATTTACAACCGAACACCTGCACACCTACGAGCGCGACGGCTACGTGGTTGTGCGGAATCTGTTTTCTGAAGCCGAAGTGGAGCGACTCTATTCCATCGCCGTTGGGGACACCGTGCTGAGAGCCAAAAGTTTCGACCGAACAGATGCGTCGGGCTTAAAAACGAAACTGGCTTTGTGGTATGCGCTGGACGACAGCCTCTACGGCAAATTTGCCCGGTCGGCCCGCCTTGTCGAGGGCGTAGAGCAAATGCTGGGCGGACGAGCTGCTCATTATCACTCCAAATTGATGCAAAAAGAACCCCGGACGGGGGGAGCCTGGGAGTGGCATCAGGACTACGGTTATTGGTATAAAAACAACGGATTTCTGTTTCCCGATATGCTCTCGGCCTTGACCGCCTTGACTCCCGCGACCAAAGAAAACGGCTGTCTCCAACTGATCAAAGGCTCACACCGCATGGGGCGAATCGAGCATACTTTTTCGGGTGAGCAGATCGGGGCTGAGGCCGAGAAAGTGGACGAAGCCCTTAAGCGGATGCCGCTCGAATACCTGGAAATGAACCCCGGCGACACCGCGTTTTTCCACTGCAACACGCTCCACGCATCGGCGGCCAACCCCTCCGACAAACCCCGCTGGTCGATCATCACGGCCTATAACCTGGTCAGTAACAAGCCCTACAAAGACATCCACGAAAGCAGCTACACCCCCATTGACCCCTACACCGGCGATCTGCTGATGGAACCCAAAGCGGGTATTTCGGATACCGCCGATTTTCTGGTAAAGTGATTCCAGGGCAACATCGCCACGTCAATAACCGGGATTTTGCCCGGAGCGGGCCGGAGGAAGGTCGTGTTTAGGGGGGTGAAATTTGAGAAGAAGCCGCAGTCTTTCAGGAAGTAACGGCCATTGCTGGTAAGGCCCCCAGCGTAGTCCATTCGGCAGGCGGTTTGGTTCGTGGGTTAAGGGCGCGGTGACGGGAGAACTGCACCCTGCGAGAAATAGGTAGAGTAGTGGGAGCCAGGTGGTCAGGAACAAAGACAGACGGGCGTTCATAGTCAACATATATGGGGCAAACTACTCATTTATAATGGTTCTTGAGCGGCCTGTGTGGTTAAAAGCTGGCTTGTATGTGCTTTGTCTGATGGCAGCGAACGTGGACTGACAAACGTGGCCCGACCAACGCTTTCCTGTTTACTTTTAATCGCACGGGCGATCCCGTTTTAACTTCTTGAAAAAGCTCCTTCTCCTATTCCTTCTCCCGGCCACTCTCCTGGCCCAACCCGCCGAACGACTCGTTAAAGTGGTGGTGGCCCCCGACCGGCCCGACTGGACTTATAAAACTGGTGAGCCTGTTCGCTTCATTATCAATGTGTTGCAACACGGCAACCCCGTTCCAAACGCGATGGTGAAGTATGAAATTGGGCCGGAAAAAATGCCTGCTACCAAAACCCAAACGGTTGCGATTGCCAATGGGCAGTTGGCCGTTGATGGCGGCACCATGCAAACGCCCGGTTTTCTGCGGTGCATTGCTACGGTGCAACTCGATGGCAAAGAATACCGGGGCCTCGGCACGGCGGGCTTCAACCCCCAGGACATAAAACCAACGGTCGAGAATCCGGCTGATTTTCAGGCGTTTTGGGATGCAGGTAAGGCTGAGTTAGCCAAAATTCCGCTCGATGCCCGCCTGACGCTCATGCCCGAACGCTGCACCTCAACCGTGAATGTGTATCACGTAAATCTGCAAAACTGGGCCTACAATTCAACGTCGCGGCTCTACGGCATTTTGTGCGTTCCCAAAGCCGAGGGCAAATACCCGGCTATGTTGCAGGTGCCGGGCGCGGGTATCCGACCCTACGGGGGCGACATTGGAAACGCCGAGCAGGGCGTGGTAACATTTCAGATTGGCATTCACGGCATCCCGGTCAATATGGACCCGGCGGTTTACACCAACCTCAGCGCGGGGGCTTTGTCTGGTTACCAAAACTTCAACCTCGACGACCGCGACCGCTATTACTATCGTCGGGTGTATTTAGGTTGTGTGCGGGCAGTCGATTTTCTGGCCAGTTTGCCACAGGTCGATGCCAACCGGATGGCCGTTACAGGCGGCTCGCAGGGGGGCGCGTTGAGCATTGTCACGGCGGCTTTAGATTCTCGAATCAAGTATTTGGGAGCCTATTACCCAGCCCTTTCCGATGTAACGGGCTACCTGAATGGTCGGGCGGGTGGTTGGCCGCATATGTTTACCGGGGGCAGTAAAACCTGGATGGATAAAGCCGAAAAAATCAAAACGGTGAGTTATTACGACGTCGTGAACTTTGCCCGACGGGTACAGGTGCCGGGCCGCTACGCCTGGGGCTTCAACGACGAAACCTGCCCACCCACGTCCATGTATGCGTCGTATAACCTCATTCCTGCCCCCAAAACCTTAGAGCTATTCCACGATACGGGCCACTGGACTTACCCCGAAGAGACGGAACGTATGAACGGTTGGCTGCTGGAAAAGCTGAAGAAGTGAGAAACAGAAAAGGGTTATCAGAATAGGTAGCCTTTTCTGTTTCTATTGGCTTTTCTGTTCACCAAACAGTTTCGATAAATCCATTCGACTTAAACGCTTATTGGCCCGGCTAACTTTAGCCTGTACGTAAGCATCCCAAGATGGGTAGGTATGAGCCAACGAGGTTGGCTTCTTCAATGCTTTTGTCTTTGGTTCTATAGTACGCATAGCTTTATACTTTGAGTCGGATAAGGAAAGCAATATATGGCCGATTGGGAGTAAAACGTTCAAAATTGCTGTTTTCATACACTCCGTAAATATCAAACAAATCGCGGGCATTATCAAGTTCACGACTGATTGCCGCCCGGTACAAGCGCGTTCGTCGGTCATCATTACCCTCAATGTAAACAGCCCGTTTCGGATAGTGTTGGAAGAATAGCAACAATGTTTGGATAACGGTTGCTAATACCAGATCGCGGTCATTGTTGTCACTAACTATAGAATCATCAATTTCCCCATTTTCCTGCACATCACCGAGAGCCAAATTGTAAACATCGTAAACCCCCGTCGGCATATATTCAATGCGCTTGTGGATGATTTTGTGGTCGCTGATGCTATCAAAATCAAAGGTCAGATTAGGCGCATCATGCGAAAAAGGGTATGCCGGACGGTTCATGGAAGTAAGGCCCTACTGCTTCAACACCCGGTCTATTACGGTTTTTAGGTAAGCTGTTTCATCTGTAAGGCGGCTTATTTCAGTGTCTTTTTGAGCTAATAATTGCTGAAACAACGTACGCTCATCCTCGGTGATCGATTTGAACTGGTTAATCTG
>JAJAYX010000784.1 GCA_026785985.1 Rudanella sp.
GCACTAACCCGGCGGAGGTATTCTTCTTCGTAAGGGCCGCCATGACGACTCATCCAGCGGGCTATCGTGATCTCATCGAAACAGTAATAAATGGTCCCGACTTCGTTTAGTTTATGGAGCATTGGCAGGCCAAAAACCGGGTTCATGCCGTTGATAATCAAGGGGCGCTTCATGCCCAATTGCTTCATCACCCCCCGCAACCCTTTCACCAAGCGGCCCACGTTCCACTCCACTAACTGATCGTGTATTTTTGGAGACAACCAGTTGATAGGCAGCATAGTGGGTGGATGCCACACATACACTTCGCTATCTTTTTTACCCGGCTTTTTCACCAGCCGGCTAGCCATGTGCATCATTGTTCTGATGGGAACACCGGGCTGTCCGGCCACACCCATCACGAGGTCTTTGTAGGTGTGCTGATAGTCGACGTAAAGCACTCGGTATCGCACCGAAAACTCGCACATCAGTTGTACCACAGCTTTCTGAAAGTCGCCTTCCCAAGTTGTCTGACCAACGCAAATGATACTATCGAAAGGCTCCATGAATGGGGTAGGAAGGGGCTTTTTGAGAAAACGAATCAGTTACGGGTAGGGAAAGTGTGGTATCCCAACGATTGGCCGTTGAAAACAGCATGGAGGTAATATACAGAATAGTACTGGTTGGAAACTGCCCCAAAATAGGATTTGAATAACTTACTACGGCAATGCCAATGAACTCCGACAGTAGCACAACCATCATGGTGAATACCCAGGGGTCTTTTAGCTGCCACAGTCTATAAATGCCACACAAAATCATCCCGGCCAACATTAGCAAATAAATACTGACCCCAACAATTCCTGTCTCGATCCAGAGTTGCACATACCAGCTATCGGGCGGGATTTGCGCGGCCCAATGATTGGGTGAAAATCGCACACCCGCCCCCGACGACGACCCAATGCCTACCCCAAAGGGCAGATCTTTCATGTAGGTTCCAATCCGTTTCTGATTTTCTAAACGCACCAGAAACGACTCATCCTTAGTTGGTTTGAGGGCCGTTCGGATGCGGTATATCTGATAAATGCCGTTGCCATAGTTAGTAAATAGTAGCATAGCCAGTATGGGTGTGGCCATCGCTATGCCCTGTACGATAGGGCCAAATTTGCGCTGAAGTACCAAATAGGTCGGATAGCCAGCCAAAATCACGAACAACGATGAGCGCGTCCCCGAAACAGCAAAGCCCCAGAACAACACCAGCACCAGCACTAAGTAAATGACTTTATTGGCGACGCTTTTTATTCTAAAGAACAGGATAATGGCAACCAGAGTAGTTCCGGCCATCTCGGAGCCAAACTGTCCGGCATCCGAATAAAACGAGAAGCTTCGCAACTGTCCCCACAAAATGTGGGTTCGGTCGGCACCCGATGCCAGCCAGGCTACCTCCGACGGCGTAAGGCCAATATACTGTTGTTTAAACGCCCACAACGCGGCCAACACCGACCAAACCAGCCAGGTTTTCATCATCAGCCAGACATTTCCTTTTGTGATGGGAGCCACCGAAACAATGATCGCCAGCAAAAACCAACTTAGCGAAAACGAACGGGCATGATAAAACCAGGCAGGAGCGTACGGAGCATTCGGGTTGAAATATTCCAGAATAGTATAACAGAGCCACAACACGAGCAGATAGAACGCGGGGTTCTGAAGCCGTTTCCAGTTCATTCGTTTACCGTTCAGAAACGTACTGACCAGTGTCAACACCAACAAACCGTCCAAACCCGTACCCACCGGAACTTCGCCCTCCAGAAAGCGCGTGGCACCGACTAAAAAACTGAGATTAAGATAGATATATAAACCGATGCGGGGTTCCACCAATACCCCTAACACAACCATCAGCACAATCGGTAGGCCAGCCGTGATGAGCGCGCCTTTCACCCCCATTGTGCCAATTAGCCAACCGCCCAACAGGGCCATCATCACCCCTAAAACACCAACTAACCAGCCTTTTTCTCGAAGCCGGTCCAGCAAAGTTTCAGTAAATGGGTAATCATACGTTGTCATATAGCTCGTTTCGATTTTTCCCAGATTCCCGCCAGATTTCCCCGGTTAAATCGGGCGAAACCCAGCAAGACGCACCAGTTCATAAACACAAAATAGAAGGGTACAAACGTAAGTTTCCAGCGTGTCTGCCGGTTTTCCAATATATATCCTACGTAAGCAGTGGCATAAAAGATGCTTTGCCCTGCTAAAATAGTCCACCAAAAAAACGATGCCGTTGGGTGGTTATCCGAAAAGGGTAACACCAGCAAAATCAGCACGTTCAGCACCAGCAACAGAGGTAAGCAAAACGGGGTAACGGCCCACCGCAACACCCGGTGCGACACATATTGGAAACTAAGCCAGCCATACCGGAATATGTTCAATAAATAAGCCAGTCTTTTCATGGCCTGAAACCCCCCGGCAGCAATACGAACTTTACGCTTTTGCTCTTCTCCCACCGAATGCGACGGGCGTTCGAGGGCATAGGCATCCGGTGCATACTCAACCCGGTAGCCCCGCCCGGCAATCCGCAGCGAGATAATAAAATCATCGAGTAAGGTGTCAGGCTCAACAGGTTCGTACAAATCAGTTCGGATGGCAAACAACTCTCCCGCAGCTCCGACAATGGTGTGCAGTTCGGCATCCAGTTTTTTCAAAAACGATTCATACCGCCAGTACAGCCCTTCTCCACTGCCCGCTGCCGACTCCGCATTGTCTACCTGAATGCGCTTTTCGCCCGTTACGGCCC
>JAJAYX010000785.1 GCA_026785985.1 Rudanella sp.
GCCCCCGAAGGCCAAACGCCAATTATTGATAAAGCATCGCTGGCCGGTAAGCTGTTCACACTCATAGCCGAACCGTATTTCGGGATGTTGTTATCGGTACTGGATGCCATTTGGGTGCTGGGACTCCGCAAGCAGGCCGACGGTAAACGCCCGACCATGAAATCGGTGATGAAGGAACTGGAAGAAGCCATCAAAGCAGCCTCGCCTATTTTGCTGGTGATTGCTGGTGCCGGTGCTCTCAAGCAAATCTTCGCCGACAGCGGCACCAGTACGTACATTGGCACTTTGCTCATGGGCGTAGCCATTCCACCCCTGCTATTAGGTTGGGGCATGGCGGGTTTCATCCGTATCTGCGTGGGGTCGGCAACCGTTGCAGGTCTGACAACAGTAGGTATTATTCTGCCACTAATTCAGGCGCAAAACGTGAACCCCGAACTAATGGTGCTGGCCATTGGCTCAGGCAGCCTGATGTGTTCGCACATCAACGACTCCGGCTTCTGGCTCTTCAAAGAGTACTTCAACCTGAGCATTTCCGATACTCTTAAAACCTGGACGGTTATGGAAACCATTGTGTCCATCGTCGGTCTGGCGGGGGTGTTGGTACTTGATGCGATCATTTAAACAAAACAATTATGCTTCTTCGTATTTCTTTCGCCCTTATTTTCCTTGTCGGAATGGCGTTTGCCCCGGCTAAACCCAGGCGTGTTATCTTCTTCGGCGACTCCATTACGCAAGCTGGTGTGAAGCCTGGTGGCTACATTGTCCGCCTGGGCGAAATGCTCACCAAACAAAACAAGGCCGCTGATTATGAATTGATTGGCGCAGGAATAGGCGGCAATAAAGTCTATGACCTGTTTCTGCGGATGGAAGACGACGTGCTGGCCAAACAACCCGACCTTGTCTTTATTTATGTGGGCGTGAATGATGTGTGGCACAAACGCACCTACGGCACCGGCACCGACCCCGACAAGTTCGTTAAATTCTACGAGGGCCTGATCCGCAAACTTCAGGCCGCTAATGCCAAAGTGGTGCTGTGTACGCCCGCTGTTATCGGCGAAAAAACCGACAGCTCCAACGAGCAGGACGGCGACCTGAACCAATACAGCACATTAATTCGCGACCTCGCAAAAAAACAAAACCTCCCGCTGTGCGATTTGCGGAAGGCTTTCCTGGACTACAACCTCAAAAATAACCCTGAAAATAAAGCGCAGGGCATTTTGACTACCGACCGCGTTCATCTCAACGACGATGGTAATCAGTTTGTAGCCGAACAAATGATGCCGTACTTGTAACTTGTAGCAGTAGCAGGTTCCTTTCAGATAAAGCAAATGCCAGACTGGACACCCGGCCCAAAAAGTGGCAAACAGGTTAACGTGAGAACGAGCCGGCCTATTTCTTTCACCTTGCTCTATACAAGCTGTTCAGGGGATTCGTCTATCTTACTCCCAGTTTTCTAAATGTTTCAAAAATGAAATCACTTGCCGTTTCTGTTGTGTGCTGCTTACTGATGATGCACCAATCTTTTGCCCAGAAAAATGCCGCCATCCGCGTGGCTTCGTATAACATTCGGTATAACACCGCTCAAGATGGTGTGAATGCATGGCCTAATCGGAAAGAGATGGTGAAGGCACTGGTTCGTTACCACGGATTCGACCTGTTTGGTGTACAGGAAGCCCTGCGTGGCCAATTGAACGATCTGGCCGACATGAATGAATTCGCGTTTCTGGGCAAGGGCCGCGACGATGGTAAAGAAGCCGGTGAGCACTCCGCTATTTTCTACAAAAAAGACCGCTTCAACGTAATAGACTCGGGTGATTTCTGGCTCAGTGAAACGCCCGAAAAACCGGGTAAAGGCTGGGACGCCACCTGCTGCAATCGAATCTGCTCGTGGGCAAAATTTAAAGACCTTTCTACGAAGAAAGATTTCTATTTTTTTAGCGTTCACTTCGACCATCAGGGTGTGCTGGCGCGCAAAGAATCGGGTAAGTTGATGGTACAGAAGATGAAGGAGATCGCAAAAAATGCCTCAATCATCTGCGTAGGCGACCTCAACTCAACGCCCGATACCGAACAGGTGCAAACGATACAGACATTACTAAACGACACCTATCGCGTTACCGCCGTGCCGCCTTATGGCCCGGTCGGTACGTTCAACGGCTTTAAATTCGATGCGGCTATGAAAGACCGGATCGACTATGTATTTGTCAGCAAAGACATCAACGTACTCAACTACGCCGTGCTGACCGATGCCAAGGAGCAGCGCTACCCTTCCGACCACCAGCCCGTTGTGGCAACTGTAGTACTCAGGTAGTTATAGACCTTGAACCATAGGGTAAAATGGTTACAGTACAGGCTTACTAACAAACCTCACCGGGAACGCAGACAGGGCCATCGGCGGTCAGGTGAGCTACTGTTGGGTTCGCTTTCTCCCATTCGGGCCAGGCAGTCTGGAGCGCACCAAGAAATGTTTCGGGTTGCTGTGCGCCGGAGATAGCAAACTTGCGGTTTACTACAAAAAATGGTACACCGCGGACCCCCACTTGACGAGCTTCGTAAATGTCTTGCTGAACGGCATCAGCAAACTGATGACTTTGCAAAAGTTGTTTTACGTCGGCTGCTTCGAGACCGATTTCTGTTCCTATTTCAAACAGCGTTTCGTAGTCCGATATATCATGGCCTTCGGTAAAGTAGGCGCGGAACAAGTGTTCTTCGGCAGCATCACCTAAGCCGTGCTGCTTGGCTAGTTGAATCAGCCGGTGCGCATCCCACGAGTTTGCCACTACCGCTTTGTCGAAGTCATAGGTCAGTCCAATTTCACTCGCCATCGCCGTAACGCGGTCGCTCATTTGTTTCGATTCAGCCAGGCTCCAGCCCTTCACTTCAGCCAGATGTTGAACCGTTGATTTTCCCGGTTCCGATTTCATGTCTGGATTCAACTGAAAGCTTTTCCAGATCACTTCGATGTTTTCTTTTTCGGAAAGTTGATTCAAAGCTTTTTCAAACCTTCGTTTTCCAATATAGCAGAATGGACACATTACATCACTCCAGATCTCTACCTTCATTTTTTCCGGATTCATAAATTTTCTTGTTAAATTTCAAACAAAGGTATGACTTAGGAATAGATAGATTGCCAGTATAATATTCCGGAATTTAAAATATGACATGGGGAATATAAAGCTTTGATTTTTTTGTAATTCTCATTAAAACCTTTATTTTTAATTACTTAGAAGAAAATCATTTACTATGACCAGCAAGTTCGGATTTAATAAATTCAGTATTCAGGAGTTCGAAGATTGGATTAATTCCCTCACATTGGCACGTACAC
>JAJAYX010000786.1 GCA_026785985.1 Rudanella sp.
AATCCGCTGCATTTTCAGACGCACTGGCACTGGGGCAATGGGCATACCAACCGTACCTACGCCGACTATGTGGACAAAGACGAAAAAGTCATCCGCGATACGTTGCGGGGTGCTGACCGACTTTTTCGCGCCCGAAAACTGCCCGAAGCGGTGGCCCTGACCCGCCGGGTAGAGGCCATGTATCCGGCTTTGGTGCTGCCCGCCATGCACCGGGCTTCGTTATATTACAGCGATTTCGATGTGCCGGGTCGGTGGGCTAATCTGGATTCGGCGGAGCGGTTGTTTCGGGAAATTCTGGCTCGAAAAGCGCACTATGGTCCCGCCCATAACGGCCTGTCGGCGGTAATAAAATCGAAGCGAATACCGTATCTGGCTCAGTACGACTCGATTACGAACGGGCTGCGAACCACCAAAATCGCCGATCCCGAAAACTTTGCCAACGTCTTCCCCGACCTGAGTTATTACAGCGGCACGTTTGCCCGAAATATGGTCTGGAATCAGTTGTACACCAGCGTCGTTTACTTCCCGTTCCTGTCGAAGCAGAACAACAATTTCGTGATTCCACCCCTGCACAACGATCTGTCTATTGCCATGCGGTCACCATTTTTCCGATTCTCCACCACGTTCGATAACCGGCAATGGATGGACATTCGGGGGGGGGGCAGCGGGGCAGCGGCCATCGAATATGTGGAACGGGGAGCCTATGAAGAGCGTAATGTGGTGTTGCACGAATATGTCCACCTGTTTAATGGACGGGTGTTGACTGATGCCGAAAACCGCCGGATTAGATCGCTCTATTACACCGCCATGAAGGAAAAACGGACGCTGGACTATTACTCCCAAAACAACGAATCGGAGTATTTCGCCCAGACGTATCCTGCCTATTTCGAGACGGTGAAAGTGCATCCGCTGGATTTCAAGTCCATGAACATCACGGCGGAACTGAAACAAAAAGACCCGGGCATGTATGGTTTCCTGGATTCACTGATCACAAAAGAACGGGCTTATCTGGCTGGTAAACAAGAGGTGATGGCTTCCAACTGGGCACAGGTTTACCTGAATATGAGTCAGAAACTGGTGAAGGCCGACCCTGCGAAAGCGGCCCAACTACTAGACACGGCACTGGTATATGACAAACGATACCAACCGGCCTACATCGCCTATGCCCGACTGAAACAAAACCAGAAAGACTTCGAGGGAGCCATGACGCTCATTAAAGCCGCTGAGTCGATAAATCCGACTTATGCCCCCGTTTATGCCGCCTACGCCAGTTTAGAAGAGGCCCGCCAACCGCAACCCACCGACAACGTGGTGAACAACCAGGCCAAATGGCTTCAGAAGGCCGTGGACCTCGAAACTGATTTCCAGACCCGCGCCACCCTGGCCACCCAACTCCGCGACACCTATGCCCAGAATAGCCGCCTGGGAGCCGCCATCAAAACAGCCGAAGCCTATGCTGCCACCGGCCCCGACGTGTCGACCTACCTGCGCGACAAACGCGAGGAATCCGTTGCCTTTGCAGCCGCTCAACGCGCCATGCTTGGCTACACTGAACCACTCAATGCTCTGCGTAAATTGGTTGGGCAGCGGCCCCAGAACTTCGAGTTGCGGGGTCTGTTTGCCGACGCACTGCTGGCAACGGGGCAATATGCCGAAGCAGTAACGACAATGACCGAGGCCCAACGGATTCTGGAATCGAGCAAAAACGGTCGGACAGATTTCAGTTTACGGCTGGCTGAGGGCTTTGCTTCACTCAACCAACCCGACTCTGTAAAGCACCATCTCAGCGCAGTGCTGGCCGATAAGGGCGCGTTAGACCCACTGCTCAAACAGAGGCTGGTGCGGTTGCTGGCGAGCACTGGACAGGCCGACGAAGCTCAAAAACTACTGGAAATTTTACCCGCCGATGGCACCCCGCAATACCGCTCATCGGCCATGCTGTCGAAGGGTGTGTTGCAGCAACAGGCCGGCAACACCGCCGAGGCCATTGCGTCATTAAAGCAATCGGTTCGGTACAATCCGTATAACCTGGTCAGTCAAAAACGATTGGCTGACCTTTTCCGAAAGGCAGGTAATGAGACCGAACTTACCGCTTTGCGCACGGCTTTGGGCCAATTAGATATTAAGCCGGGCAACGCAGCCGGGCTGTAATCAATCAGTGAATCACCTTATCAATAACCACCTATGAACCAATTCATTACCTCTACACTCCTTTGCCTGCTCACGATCAATGGTCTAGCCCAACAAGACCGCCGGACTACACCCGCGCAGCCCCAATCCGGGTCGATTACTACGCAAGCTGAACCCGGCAGACTGGCTCTGAAGATCGATGAAACCGTAACGACTACCAACGCCATCACGATTAAAGGACAGCGAGTACCCTACAGCGCAACGGTAGGTACGCAGCCCGTTTGGGACGAAACCGGAAAGCCTATCGCGGGTCTTTTTTATACTTACTACGAACGCACCGATGTGACAGACCGGGCCGCCCGCCCCCTGGTGATCTCGTTCAACGGTGGCCCCGGCACGGCCTCCGTCTGGATGCACCTCGCTTACACGGGGCCAAAACTGCTCAATGTGGACAGCGAAGGGTATCCGCTCCAGCCTTATACGATCAAAGACAATCCACACTCTATTTTAGACGTGGCCGATATTGTGTTCATCGACCCCGTCAACACGGGTTATTCGCGCATGGTAAGCCCCGATAGTCCGAAAGAGAAGTTTTTTGGCGTTAACGCCGACATTAAGTACCAGGCCGAGTGGCTCAACACCTTCGTCAGTCGCAAAAGCCGCTGGCCTTCGCCCAAGTATTTGATTGGCGAGAGCTACGGCACCACGCGGGTGTCCGGCCTGGCCCTGGAACTGCAAAACGCCAGTTGGATGTATCTCAACGGGGTTATCCTGGTGTCGCCCACCGACCTCGGCATCGAGCGGGGCGGGCCGGTGGGAGCCGCTAACACATTGCCCTACTACGCAGCTACAGCCTGGTTTCACAAGGTGTTACCCCCCGATTTACAGAAGAAAGACGTCATTGAGATGCTGCCTGAAGTGGAGCAATTTACAAACAACGAGTTGATTCCGGCAATGGCAAAAGGGGGGTTTCTTGATGGGCAGAAGCGGCAACAAATAGCCCAAAAAATGGCCCGGTATTCGGG
>JAJAYX010000787.1 GCA_026785985.1 Rudanella sp.
AAAAACTACAGAAAATTGGCACACAAAAATGGCTTGACTTGCTTTTCAATGTAATAGAAGACTGGTTTGACTGGCGCAGGACGGGCATCCCAACGGTTACGCCTGGCCCCGACAACCTCAACACCAACCGGGTTCCGGTGCGTTACATTTACCCGCGTACAGAACAGTCATTAAACGGAACTAACCGGGCCGAGGCTGTTACGCGGCAGGGAGCCGATGATATAAACACCGCCGTTTGGTGGGATAAATAAACCAGGCGCTATCGATTTTACGGAAACGTAATGCCGTTTTCTTTTGCATTCACATTAAACTAGTTAAACTGCATCGGCTTTGGCTTATTCTGGCAAAGCCGATGCAGTTATCTGTTTTGACCAACTCGATAATGAATCGTAGAGATCTACTCAAAGCCGCATCGTTGTTGCCCTTCGTAGGCACTACTCCTGACCTGGTCGCGCAGACGACTCCGGCTGTTCGCACTCGTTCCGTTCGGATGGCTTATATCGGCGATACGCATATTATGCCACAGCGGAAACCCGTGAATGGAGTAGCAGAGGCATTTCGGCACTTGCAAAATCAGACCGATAAACCCGCTTTTATCCTGCACGGGGGAGATGTGATTATGGATGCGCTGTCGCGCGACAAATCGGCCGTTCAGAAACAGTGGGATGTTTGGCAGGAGGTTGTGAAAGCAGAATGTTCGCTACCCTTGGAATACTGCATTGGTAATCACGACATTTGGGGCGTTGCCGATGCAAAAGCCGATACCCGCTATGGCAAAGCCTGGGCTATGGAGCAGTTTGGTATTACGAAACGGTATCGCTCGTTCGATAAAAACGGCTGGCATTTTGTCGTGCTGGATAGTGTGCATCCTAAGCCCGATGGTTCGTGGTACACGGGTATTATTGATGATGAACAACTCGATTGGCTCAAAAAAGATCTCCAGCAAACCGACCCCAATACGCCGGTCCTGGTGTTATCGCACATACCTATTTTGAGCAGCACGGTACTTGTTTTTAACGACCGCAATCCTGCCAAACACCCTGATACGCAGATTCTTGGCAGTTTACTACACGCAGATTCAAGCAGTCTGGTTGAGTTATTGCATAAATTCCCGAACGTAAAAGCGGCTCTGAGCGGCCACACACACTTGCTCGACCGGGTAGATTATAATCAGGTGTCGTATTTTTGCAACGGAGCCATCAGCGGCAATTGGTGGAACAGCGACACATACCACGAAACCAAAGCTGGTTATGCGCTTTTCGATTTGTACACCGATGGAACCATTGAGCGAACGTATGTAGCATTTAACGCATAATGCCTGATTTATGTCATTAACTAGTCCCCAACCAACTATGCCTGACCAGACTATTGCTGAACTTTGGTCGCTATTCGATCAACAGGGTAACGAACCGTATTTCGGAGAGCCGGTAACCCAACTCGAACACGCCCTGCAATGTGCTGGCCTTGCCGAACGGGCCGGGGCCGACAATGACACCGTTGTTGCCGCTTTTTTGCACGACATTGGGCATCTGTTGCCTGCGGAAGCGGGCGTAGAATTTATGGATGGCTACGGAACAGTGGACCACGAACGGCTTGCTGCCGACTACCTTCGGAAACGGGGTTTTTCGGAGAAGGTAGCTGCGCTGATTGAGAATCATGTTAACGCTAAACGGTATCTGGTGGCGAAATATCCTGACTACGACGCCCGGTTGTCAGATGCCAGTCGGATAACACTCGGTTTTCAGGGTGGCCCCATGCCCCCCGACGAGTTGCTGGCGTTTGAACAACATCCGTACTTCAAACCAATTCTGGCCATGCGGCACTGGGACGAGCAAGCGAAAGAAACAGACCTCGACCTGCCTGATCCTGCTCGGTATCTGGCCCGTTGTCACGATCATTTATACGAGCGATTGAACTGAGTGTGAATGGCGGTTATAAATCCATTGTACCAATACGACCCTATGAATCCAACTGTTCCTATTCTCCTTACATTTCTTACCCTTCCGGTATTCGCCCAGAAATCGTTTGTCACCCTACAGGTGCCGGGTCGCACTCAGTATTGCCAGATCGACACGGGCCGGGGCGGTATGAACGGACGGGCGGTGCTTCCCAGCGGACGAATCGTGACCCCGGCAGGGCACACAACCCGCATTACCAGCGACCCCTTCGGACTGGCTATTTCGCCAGATGGCAGCCGCGCTATTACGTTGCACGAAAATGCGGTGACGGTGCTGAACCTGAAAACCCGTCAGGCGATTCGGGTACCGGGTTACTCCGACAAAAACCAGTCTCTCCTCGCCAAAGGCTCTTTTTTAGGTGTGGCGTTTGCTGCTGATGGACAAACGGCTTACCTCAGCAATGGCGATGCCGGACGGGTGACTGTGTTCAACACAGAAACACGGCAGGTTATCGACAGTATCGACCTGAACAGCGAAAATTATACAGACAGCTTTACCTCGGATATTTGTCTGCTGCCCCAAACCAACGAACTGCTGGCCCTTGATCGGGCCAATTTCAGGTTGGTACGGATCAACCTGGCCACCAAACAGGTTGTCGCGTCTGTCAAAGTAGGGCGGCAACCCTTTGGGCTGGCTCTTTCGCCTGATAAAAAAATGGCTTTTGTGGCCAACGTGGGCCTGTTCGAGTATCCCCTGTTGCCGGGCGTTACGCCGACCAACAAAGACACCATGATGCTCCAGTTTCCGGCCTATGGGGTTCCCTCGAAAGAAGCGCGGGAGGGTGTGGTGGTGAATGGACGAAAAATTCCGGGGCTCGGCGACCCGCTCGATGATCAGGCTATGAGCGTTTGGACGATCGACCTGAATACCAACAAAGTGGTAGCCCGCCACAAGACGGGCGTTCAGATTGGTGAAATGATTGAGGAAGCCGAGGTGGTAGGTGGCAGCAGCCCCAACTCAGTAGCAGTTGGTAAACGCTTTGCCTATGTTTCGAATGCCACCAACGACAATATTTCAATTATCGACTACCAAACGCATAAGCAGGTTGGCGTTATACCACTGCGCGTGGATACCCGGTTGAACAAACACCGTGGTCTGATGCCATTTGGACTGACACTTTCTGCTGATACTAAAACGTTGTACGTGGCACTGCTGGCTTTCAATGCCGTAGCTGTGGTAGACGTGCCAGGCCGTAAAGTGCTGGGTCTTATTCCCACCGGTTGGGGACCCACCAAAGTTGCGCTGTCGCCGGATGGTAAAACCCTGTACGTAACCTCGGCGCGGGGATACGGGGCTGGCCCAAATGGTGGACGGGGCTATGTGAAACCGCCCCAGGGAACATACATCGGCGATGTGCAACTAGGCTCATTTCAGGCTATTCCTGTTCCCGATGCCGTGCAGTTAACGGCTTATACCAAGCAGGTTTTGGCGAATACGTATCAAGCCGTTACGCTGACCGACGATGGCAAAAATCCACTGCCGGTGTTGCCCCGAATCCGCAAAGGCCCAAACAGCCGCACGCCAATCAAACATATTGTTTACATCACCAAAGAAAAT
>JAJAYX010000788.1 GCA_026785985.1 Rudanella sp.
AAAATAAAACAGCGGATTCTGTTGCGATTCCAGGAACGGCAGCGTCAGCGTCGTAAACACGAATTAGAAGTGGTATGACGTACATATCATCTGTTTTTTTGAACCCAAACGCTCTGCCGTTTGGGTTTTGTTTATCGGCTAACCGCCAGGCTTGATTTAATTCAAAAGAACTCTTATCTCATCAATTGTCTTCTCTTTTTGTGTTTCCTTCTCCTTCAAAATTCGCAAAACATATCTTCCTCTCGGTAAATCCCGTACATCAAGAGTGATTTGTCCTTTTCTTTTTAGCTCTTGTTTTGCGTTATCATTCTGAGCAGAGAAGATTCGAACAGGTTTCCATGACCCATACATTGACTCTTCATAAAGTTCATACAACTCTGGAAACTCCTTTTGTTCGTTAGTGTTCTCAAAACCGATGTTTAATTCATTTTGGGCGGGGTTCGGAAATACAGCGTACCGATAGTATCCACAGTTATTGGCGTAAAAAGGATAGTATCTTTCCACAGTTCCGCAACTGTTACTGGCCGACAATTTCATTGTAAATGATCCCTCAGTATAACCAGTAGTTTTGCTCGTTACGGGATAAATCAAATCCGGGCCCTATTGCGGGGGGAAGTTCATCAAGAGTTACTGCTTTGGCCTCTTCTTCAAAGGCTAATTGAATGACTAAAAAGGCAAGTCTCTCAAAATCAGGCAACTATTTTAGCAGGGTAGAGTACGATAACCCTATTTACCAGCCACAGTTGCACCAAAACATCAGTTCTTCGAGTCAAGTGCCACTCGTCAACAGCAACGGCAATTCCGTCTATTATGAACAGATTACCGTAAAGGAAGGGGGCTCGACGCGGGCGGAGTGGCCACCTACAACGGCAATACCCGCTACGCCTATATTCCCGTGACCGATGCTCAGGACTATTTTCTTTCGGTGGCCAATGGCTACCCCATTTACTCACCCGTCATCTCCCAGGACTGGAAACGGGGCAAACTGACTTCCACCAGCGTCCTGACTGCTTCAGCGGGAAATAAGTTTTTGAGCGGACCTGGAAGAGGAGGGTAGGGATAAAAGGGAGGCTGACGCACGTTTTGGTTGTGCATCAGCCTCCCTTTCCTTCTTTCATCCCTATTTTACCAACCCGGATTCTGCTTTAGTGCCGGATTCTGCGCGAGGTTGTTCAGCGGAACAGGCCAGAGATAGTGCTTGGCTTCATCGAAAACGGGGTTGGCCCAGTCCGTACCTTTATACACATCGACGTAGGTATTTTTTGAGACGGGGTCTACACTGGTTTGCACGTTTGCCTTCGCATAGCGGGCAATTGCTGCCGCATCCCAGCGAATACCAAGCGTTGGAATGAGCATTTTTTTGCCCTGTTTCCAACGCCGGAGGTCGTTATACCGGAACCCTTCCATAAACAGTTCGACCCGGCGTTCGCGCCGAATTTCGGCGATGATCGGTGTAATTCCATCGGCCGTATAGCGTGGGTCAACCGGCACCGCGTCTAATTTCAGATGCGGCATTCCCACGCGGTCGCGGAGTTTGTTAATGCTTAGATCGAGGTCGGCCTGCGAGATTTTGCTTAGTTCAGCCTGGGCTTCGGCACGTAGTCGCGTTGGCCAATACCCTGGAAGAACACCGTCAGGCGCAGGTTCTTGTAGCCGAGGCTGCTGTTCAGCCCGAACGAATAACGCGGAGTGGTGTTGGCAATGATTTTTCGGTCGCCGGGATTGCCCAGCGTGTTGTTGCCGAACGTAATGTTACCGTCGCCGTTGAGATCGATGTAGCGAATATCGCCCGGCCGCCAGTTGGCACCGATATTGGTTTGTTTGGCGGCTGCAGCTACTTCATCGGTCGTCTGAAAAATGCCTGCCGTTTCAAAACCCCAGACTTCGCCCAATTTCTGACCAGCGTAGTAATTGGCAATAGCCCCGGTTGGGTTGTTGAACTTGGTGATTTCGGCTGTCCAGTCCGACAGGGCAAGTGTCACATCGTAACTCCAGTTGCTCTTGAACTTATCGCGCCAGGTCAGGGCCAGTTCCCATCCTTTAGTACGCAGATCAGCCGCGTTTTCCTTGGGGGCTGCCGTACCCAGAATCGCCGGGTAGGTCACGTCCATCAGCATATCTTTCGTATCGCGGGTATAAACGTCCAACGAGGCATCGAGCCGCCCCCGGAGCATCGTAAGGTCTATCCCAATGTTCTTGGAAACCACCGTTTCCCAGGTCAGCGAGGGGCTTACTAAACCGGCTGCCGACACAAACGGAATGGTGGCGTTGGTAAACATATAGGGCGATTGGCCCGTACCCATTGTCGAAATGTACGGGTAATAAATCTGGTTCCGGTTGCCATCAAGCAGGATTTGATTGCCCAGCATTCCGTAGGATGCCCGCAGTTTCAGATTGTCGAGCCAGCCATTGGTGGCGTTCATAAACGTCTCGTTACTAATCCGCCATCCTGCCGATACTGACGGGAAGAACCCAAACCGGCTGTCGGTCGGAAAGCGCGACGTACCGTCGTAGCGACCATTGAATTCGATCAGGTATTTCTCCCTGAAATTATAGTTCAGCCGGTAAAAAGCCCCGCGCAGGGCCGTATGTTGCTTACTGCCAAAGGTTTGCTGCACGCCGGTGGTGGCATTCAGATCAATAACCAGCGGGGTAATCAACGACCGGGCCTGTGCCCCTGAGTACCGGTACAAACCGCGTTCCTGGTTGAACCCGATCATGGCCGTTACGTTGTGATTGCCCAACTTGGGCAACGCATATTCGGCATAAGTATTCAGCACGTAATACTGGTTATAGTCGTTCTCGGTTCTAACCCAGTCGTCTCCGCTGAACCCATTATTGAGGGGGTTTGCTGCCAGCAGGTTATTCTCCATAATGTCCAACTTGCTCTGAACATCCTGGTATACCCGGTTGAAAATGTTATACGAAAAATCGCCACGGATCTTCAATCCCGTTATCGGAGTGAGGGTTACGCCCTGCGTGAGCCAGAGATCGTTGTTGGTCAGCGTGGTGCGGCCTCCGTTGAGCAGGTAAGGCCAGAAATTGGTGCCGCCGAAGTACTTGCCGATGTAGGGCGCGAATTTTTCGCGGTCGCCCTGAGCCACATAAAACGGCAGGTCAGGAAACTGAATCGGCATGATGGGATTCACCCGCGCTAATGAGTTGATGTTTACGTCCCAATTATAAAAGTGCGGTTTGTCGCTGTTCTGCGAGTTAAAAATCACTTTTTCGTCTACGCTGATCCAGTCGTTGACTTTGAAATCCGCTTTCATCAGGAAGTTATACCGCTTAAACTTCTCGTTGTTGGTTTTCAGGTAGCCATCCTTGCTGAAGTAGCCGAGCGAGACTAAGTATTTGGATTTATCAGACCCCCCCGAAACCGACAGATCCTGCTGATTGGTGGGCGCGTAGGCAGTCATGATGCTGTTCTGGTAATTATTGTATCCGTAATAGCGAAGTACCCCACTGACTACGCCCCACTGCGGAGCCGTTGCCGGGTTTTCGGAGAAGGCTTTGGTGCCGGCAACCATGTCGGCATCATAGGCCGGTATGCCGCTGGTACGG
>JAJAYX010000789.1 GCA_026785985.1 Rudanella sp.
ATCCTGAGTAATTTGACCATTGTGATTCACCCGGCGCAACAGGGCAAGGGCGTGGGCAAGGCGTTATTCACGCAGTTTTTGAGTGATGTCCAGGAACGTTTTCCGGAAATCAGGCGCATTGAGTTGGAGGCCCGATCTACCAATGAAGCCTCCCTGGGGCTATATCGGAGCCTGGGTTTTGTGCAGGAAGGCGTTTATCATAACAAAACCCGAAACTGGGATGGTAGTTTTGTGAATAGTATACCAATGGCCTGCCCAATTGTATGAAACACATAACCACCCTATTGCTGCTGTTGAGCGCGGCCTGCCAAACAAGCCAGTCCACACAAGGACCAGTGCCTCAACCCGGAACACCCGGCGCAACCGCTGTTACAGGCTATGTTTCGTATCAGCCGGGGCAGTTGCCCATTGTGCTGTCGGCCCCGCACGGCGGTTCGCTCAAGCCGGCCATTCCTGACCGTAACTGCACGGGCTGTGTGTATGTGCAGGATGCCAATACCCTCGAACTTTCTCAAACTATCGACAGCGTGTTGTTTGTGCGTTTTGGTTGCCACGCCCATTTGATTATCAACCGCTTACATCGGCAAAAACTCGACCCTAACCGCGATATTACCGATGGAGCCGACGGGCAATTAGTGGCTCAACAAGCATGGCACCAGTACCACCAGTATCTTGATTCGGCCCGGCGGGCGGTTAGTCAACGCTACGGACGGGGACTCCTGCTAGACCTGCACGGACACGGTCACACGATTCAGCGAATCGAGTTGGGCTACCTGCTCCAAGCAGACGACTTACGTTTGTCTGATTCCCAACTCGACGTCCTCGGCAACCGGAGCAGCATTGCCAGCCTGACCCGGCAGCAATCGTTAAGCCGGTTGCTTCGTTCTTCTGGAGCCTTTGGCACCCTACTTCATCAGGCGGGCTATCCGGCGATACCAAGTGCTGCCGACCCCGCACCAAAAACGGGCGAGTCTTATTTCGACGGGGGGTATATCACTCAGCAATACGGATCGGCCGGGGGTGGCTCATTCGATGCCATTCAATTGGAACACAACATGAGCGGCCTGCGCGATACGCCCGCCAATCGGCTCCGATACGCTCAGGCGCTGGCCGATGTACTCGATGCCTACTGGCAACGGTATTACGTCAATCGTCCGTTGCGGGAGGTATGCCGCTAAAAAAAGGGGAATCGAATTAGAGAATCCGGTCGGAATGTTCGCTGGCGAAGGCTCCCCACGCGCCTTTCTTGGTCTTTTTTGAGGAGACTGCTGGCATGGCATTTTCGTGAAAATGATGGCAGATGGCGATGCCCAGCGCGTCGGTGGCATCGAAAAACTGGGGGTCGAGTTCGGCTTTCAGCAGGTGGGCCACCATGATGCTGACCTGCTCTTTGGAGGCATTGCCATTGCCCGTAACCGACTGTTTCACACGGCGGGGCGCATATTCAACAATCGGGATATTGCGCGACAGAGCAGCCGCCATCACCACGCCCTGCGCCCGGCCCAGTTTGAGCATCGACTGGATATTTTTACCAAAAAATGGGTCTTCAATCGCCATTTCATCGGGATGATATTCGTCGATGAGCCGGATCATGGTCTCGTGCAATTTCTGTAGCTTCAGTTGGTAGGTCGTATATTTGCTCAACTGAACCACGCCGTACTGCAACATCCGCATCACGCCTTTCTGCACGGCAATAATGCCGTAACCCGCGACCTGGGTGCCGGGGTCAACGCCGAGGATAATTTTTTCGGGAACGGTTGCAGTTGGTAAAGTCATGTGTGCAAGGTAACGCTTTCGGAATTGCTTTGATGCTTCTACAGAACAAAAAAATCGTTTTTTGGGCCAAAATGGGCGTTTTAGTCAGCCTTTTGGCCTACGTTGCCTATGCTACCACCCGCCAACCGTTCGATTTTTCGGTGATCGGGCGGGCATTGGGCCGCACCCAAAATCCTGTTTGGTGGGGGCTGCTTTTGGTGCTGCTCACGCCCGTCAACTGGGGGTTCGAGGCTTTCAAATGGCAGGTGCTGGTTCGGCGGGTGGAGCGGGTTTCGTTTCGCGATGCCTATCGGGGGGTGCTGGCGGGCCTGGCACTCGGCATGGCTATTCCAACCGGCATCGGCGACACCGTTGGGCGGGTGCTCTCCCTCCAGACAAAACGCCGGGCCGACTCCGTGGGGGCCGCCCTGGTGTCGGGTGGGATGCAGTTCTACATCGCCACGGTGATGGGTGCCGTTGCCTGGACAATCCACCTGATGCGGATGCCGGAGCGCGACAGTCCGGCGGCACGGGGTTTAGCCGTTGGACTGTGGATACTCGCCGGGCTGGGTGTGGTGCTTGCTCTGTTTCGGCGGTCGTTGGTGGACTGGTCGGGGCGGTGGGCTTTTGCCCGTCGGTTTTCGCACTATTGGGCGGTGGCCGGACACTATACCGGGGCCGAAATGGGAACCGCCTTTGGAGCCGCCACACTCCGCTACCTGACGTTTTCGGCCCAGTTTCTAATTGTGCTGCATCTCTACGGCCTGTCGCTGCCCGTGCCCGATTTACTGGCCGGGGTCGGGCTGGTTTTCCTGGTAAAAACGATCACACCCGCTTTCGACTGGCTCAGCGACCTCGGCGTTCGGGAAGCCGCAGCCCTCTGGGTTTTCGGACCCTACAACTTGCCCGCGCCCATTTTGGTGGCCTCAACACTCACGCTTTGGGTGGTCAATATCCTGGCTCCCGTTTTGGTAGGCGTGGTGAGTGTGTGGCATTTACGCCTGACCGGCACCCGCCCGGCATGACAGTTATTCTACTGATTATAAGCATATTGTATGCAACCATGACACTGGCGTTGTGGTGGGGTTGGGGGCGAGTACCGACGATCCGGTCTGTTGTACAACCCATTGTATCCATTTCCGTCATTATCCCGGTTCGGAATGAGGCCGAAAACCTGCCTTTTCTGTTGCAGGATTTGGCGCGACAAACCTATTCCCATTTTGAGGTGATCGTGGCCGATGATTCCTCGACGGATGACACGGTGGCCGTGGTGCGCCAACTGGCTGACGGATTGCCCTATACGCTGACCCTGCTCCCCCTGACCGACGAACGCACGGGGGCACCCAAAAAACGAGCCATCGCCCAAAGTATCAAGATTGCCCAGGGCGACCTGATCCTGACCACCGACGGCGACTGTCGCGCAGGGCCTGACTGGGTGCTGAGTTTTGCCACGTTCTACACCGAACATAAGCCGAAAATGATCACCGGGCCGGTGACGTTTACTTCAGCTATGTCAGCCTGGCAAACCCTTTTCTCCCAACTCCAAACCGTCGAATTTGCGAGTTTAATTGGGTCGGGGGCGGCAACATTGGCACTGGGTATGCCAACGATGTGCAACGGTGCCAACCTTTGTTATGAAAAACGGGTTTTTGACGAAGTCAAGGGGTTTGCGGGTATCGATCACGTGGCATCGGGCGATGATGAGCTACTGATGCACAAGATTGCCAAACAGTATCCATCCGGGGTAAAATTTCTGA
>JAJAYX010000790.1 GCA_026785985.1 Rudanella sp.
CACCACCGCCACCACCACCAATCGAAATGCCGAAGGTGAATACGGTAAAGTTCCTCCCACCCGAAGTGAAACCGGATGAGGAGGTTCCCGAAGAAGTACCCCCACCAGCCGTGGAGGAACTGAAAGAAGCCGTTGCCGCTGAGAAAACTCAGGAAGGCGATCCCAATGCCGAAGAGGTTATTGTGGCCCCTGAAGAAACATCAGGCCCTACAAAGGTGGAAGTAGCCGTTGAGGCACCACCCAAAGATGACCAGGTATTTACGGTGGTAGAGCAACAGCCTGAGTTTACCGGCGGTATGGCTGCCTTGGGCCAATACCTGAGCAAAAATATTCGCTATCCGGCGGCTGCCCAGCGGGCCAACGTATCGGGTCGGGTGTTTGTGAGCTTCGTGGTTAACACCGACGGTAGTATTCAGGACGTTACCGTACTCAAAGGGCTTGGGTTTGGTACTGATGAAGAAGCCGTTCGTGTAGTGAAGTCAATGCCAAAATGGAGACCTGGTAAGCAGTCGGGTCGTCCGGTTCGTGTAAAGTATAACCTGCCCATCAACTTCCAGTTGGAGTAATGCGGCAGCGAAATAGAGTATCGGAACGACTGACGCTGGTTTTGGCGGTACTCGCTTCGATGGCATATCTGGGAGGAGGCATCGCACTGATAGCCTCCTCTCAGTCTTTTGTCATATTCCCGCCCCCCGGCCTCCTCCGCTATGGCTTGGCCGCCCTGCTGCTTTGGTACGGAGGCTCACGGGCTTACCGAGCGTATTACCTCTATAAAGACAGTCAATATGATGACGACTGAGGGCTGTTTTGTCAGCCCCACGTCAATGATTAAACCAAATCACCGGAGTATTATCTAAAAATCGACAAAGCGGTGATTATGGAATATAATCCTGCTTTGCATCTACTAGCTGATGGTAAGAAAACTGCTTTGGATGACCACAATTGGCTTTATTAGTTCAAGTTGCAACACCGAAAAGCAACCTGAATTGGACACGCCATCGCGAGGTACAATTACGGTCGTATCTGATGAGTCATTTCAGCCGGTCGTGCAACAACTGACGGAAGCCTATTCGGGTATTTATGCCGATGCTAAATTTAACGTTGTGTATCGACCGGAAAAAGAAGCCATTGCGATGATGCTGCGCGACAGTGCCCGGTTGGTTTTTTGTACCCGACCGCTCAGTAAAGGCGAACAGGCTGTGCTTGATCAACGCAAAATTGTGGGTAAAACAGAACTGATTGCAACAGACGGTGTGGCTTTAATAACGGGTAAATCTAATACAGACAGCCTCATGACAATGAATGAGTTACGGGGCTTGTTCACGGGTGAACTGAAAAATTGGGAGCAATTGAAAGGAGGCAACCAAACCGGGCCGGTTACGCTGGTTTTCGATAACGGTAATGGGAGCAATATTGATCTTGTGTTGCGAACGTTCAAGATAAAGACCATTGACGGAATCCGAATTTTTACGGCAAAGTCTAACCGGGAAGTAATTACCTATGTTCGCGAGAATCCACGCGCCCTGGGTTTCATTGGGGTTAACTGGATTAGCGATGGCGATGCGGCCCTGACCGCCGAACTCTCGCGTGACTTGCGGGTGCTTGGTATTTCTGATAAGGTAAACCCTACTACAATTAAAGACTATTTCCAGCCTTTTCAACGTAGTTTGGGTTTACAAGATTATCCACTTCGTAGGCCACTGTATATTATCAGTCGGGAAGCCCATTCGGGTTTAGGGGGTGGATTGATTAATTATCTGGCTCGTGATGCAGGAAGTTTGATCGTTGAAAAATTGGGTCTTTGGCCCGCTCGACCATATAATCGGGAGGTTTATATTCAGAAGTAAGTAAATTTTTGGGTTTAACTGCAATTTTTTACTTTTGCAGCTTGTTTTATTTAGACAGTAAATAACTAATTCTTACCAACCTGAAGTACATGATGAAGATTCAGAAGAAATCGCTAACGACATTCCTGGCACTGGGTGCTATGATGTCGGCTCCGGTGTTTGCGCAGGACGTTCAGACGGGCTTGAAAGATCTGGAGTCGGAGCGGTTTGCTAAGGCTGAACAAACGTTCACGCAGTTGGCAAACAGCTCGCCAACGGCTGATAATCAGTATTACCTCGGCTATTATTATCTCCGTACCAACCAATTAGATAAAGCAAAGGCTGCCTTTGAAAAAGGAGCGGCTGCGGATCCAAAGGGCCAACTCAACAATGTTGGATTGGGTGCTGTGGCACTGGCGCAGGGAGACCGGGCAGGGGCAAAAGCCAAAATTGATGCGGCCGTAAATGCAACAAAGAGCAAGAACATGGATATCCTGTTCCGGGCTGGCGAAGCATACACGCTCGATGAGAAAACAAATGATCCTGCTGAAGCCATTCGTTTGCTCGACCTGGCATCAAAGCTGGATAAGAAGAATAGCAATGCCGATATTAAAATGGCAATGGGTGATGCCTATTTCATTAAGAATGACGGCGGCACGGCTGTGTCTCGCTACGAAGATGCGTTGGCTGCCTCGCCAAGTCTGGCCGAAGCGAACTACAAAATCGGTCGGCTCTATCTGCGTGGCAAAAACTACCCGCTTGCTCAAACATTCTTTAATAAAGCCATTGAGGCCGACCCGGAGTTTGCCTTGACCTATCGCTCATTGGCCGATGCATTGGCTGGTTCACGGGCCTACAAGGGTGCCGCCAATAATATGGAGAAGTATGTGCAGAAAAGCGGCACAACTGATCCTGATTATCTGACAACGGTGGCTAAATATTACTTTTTGGCCAACGATTACCTGAAAGCAACCAGCTATCTGGATCAGTTGCAGGGAAAAGTTAAAGACCCTGTATTGGATCGTATGTATGGCTGGGCTTATACGGCTCTCGGTAAAAATGAACAGGCTGTGCAGGCATTGAACAAATTTATTGCGGCTGCCCCACAAAAGGTGATCTATGATGATTACAAATATCTGGGTCGTGCCTATGGTCATTTGGGAACGCCAGAAGCTGATTCACTGGCCATTATTAACCTGGAGAAAGCTGCACCGGAAGACACAACGGAAAACCTGTATCGCGAAATCGCCAAAAAATATAATGACGGCAAGCGATATGATCGGGCATTCGATTACTACACGAAGACTATTGGGACAGGTAAGCCGCTGAACAATGACTACCTGAATATGGGTTTGGCCGCTTATAACTATGGTTTCCGGATCGGTCGCGACGTAATGAAGGAAGATACGGCTGGTGCCAAACAACTGCGCAAGCAGTGGTTCCTGCGGGCCGACTCTGCCTACGCCAAGTTGGCTGAAATTACGCCCGCTTATTCGCCTGCCTACTACTATCGGGGCACCTCGAACTATTATGCCTATCCATCGGCTGAGGCTTTGAGCAATCGGGCTTTTGTTCCGTACCTGGAAAAATTTGTAGAGCTTGGCCCGCAGGATATTACGGCAGATTCCTCGAAAGCACCGCAGTTTAATCGTTTGTTGATGCAGTCATATAGTTTGTTAGCTGCTGATGCGGTTACTCAGAAGAACGATGCAAAAGCAAAGGATTATGCGACGAAAATGCTGGCTATTGATCCGAATGATGCGCGGGCTAAAGCCTTCTTAGAAGAGCCAAAACCCGCACCGGCCACCAAACCAGCCGCCAAACCAGCGCCAAAAGCACCGGTTAAGAAAGGTTCGGCAAAATAAGGTTACGAACAAGCAAGTCAGAAAGAGCGGCTCCAACAGGGGTCGCTCTTTTTGTGTAGTTCTAAACGATAAAATCAGGTCGCGGAGGGGATGAGCACCTGAAATTTTCGGTCAGTAATCGTACCTTTGCGCCCGCGATTAACCAAATTTCCAAAAGCCCACGACTAAACCTCATGCTTAATCTTGTACTGTTTGGCCCTCCAGGTGCGGGCAAAGGCACACAAAGTGAGAAACTGATTGCCAAATATCACTTAGTACACCTGTCAACAGGCGATCTGTTACGGTCGCAAATTGCGGCTGGAACAGAACTTGGGCAACGGGCAAAATCCCTGATGGATCAGGGTATTCTGGTGCCCGACGAAGTGGTGATTGGCATGATTGACAGTAAGCTGAATGAAAACCAAACGGCACCGGGCTTCATTTTTGATGGTTTCCCGCGAACGGTTCCACAAGCGCAGGCGTTAGACGACTTACTGACAATCCATGACGAGCGGATTACCACAATGGTCGCGCTGGTTGTTGAAGAAGAAGAACTTACGCGCCGGTTGTTGAGCCGGGGCCAAACATCGGGTCGGCCCGATGACCAGAATGAAGAATTGATTCGCCGGCGAGTGAAAGAGTATAATGAAAAAACTACCCCGGTTGCCGGTTATTATAGCAATCAGGGAAAATACGCAGCTATTGACGGTGTTGGCGATATTAACAACATTTTCGAGGCTATTTGTCACAAAGTTACAGAGGCCCAGCAGGATTGATGCGCTTTGACCACCAACCAGATTTGAGGGGAGGTAGCGTTGAACTGGTGGGACAAACAGAGTATGGCATCATCGAATTTCATTGATTACGTTAAAATAAATTGTCGTTCCGGAGCAGGAGGGGCTGGTTCAGTCCATTTTCGGCGCGAGAAACACGTGCCAAAAGGTGGCCCCGATGGTGGCGATGGGGGTGGTGGGGGGCATATTATCCTGCGGGGTAATTCGCAACACTGGACATTACTCCACCTTAAGTACCGAAAACACATTAAAGCCGAGCCGGGAAAAGCTGGTGAAGGTGGCCGCCGGACGGGCCACGAGGGCGAAGACGTGATTCTGGATGTACCCCTTGGCACTATTGCCCGCCATGCCGAAACCGGCGAACACATGGCCGAAATCACCGCTGATGGACAGGAGATTATTCTGCTACCGGGAGGCCGGGCTGGTTTAGGAAATGACCATTTCAAGTCGGCAACCAAACAAACCCCCTACTACGCTCAAACAGGCGAATCAGAGCGGGAAGAGTGGATTATTTTAGAACTCAAACTGCTGGCCGACATTGGACTAGTTGGCTTTCCCAACGCGGGCAAATCGACGCTTTTATCCGTTATGTCGGCGGCTCGACCCGAAATTGCTGATTATCCGTTCACAACGCTCGTTCCAAACCTTGGCGTAGTTGCTTATCGCGATTACAAATCGTTTGTGATGGCCGACATTCCGGGTATTATCGAAGGGGCTTCGCAGGGAAAAGGCCTGGGCCTGCGTTTTCTGCGGCATATCGAGCGTAACTCGGTATTGTTATTTATGGTGCCGGTGACGGCTGATGACATCCGGGCGGAATATAATACGCTGGTTAACGAACTGCATCAATATAACCCTGAATTATCGGACAAAGAACGGCTGCTGGCGATTACGAAAACAGACTTGGTTACAGACGAAGAATTGGATACGATAAGAAAATCGTTACCAGAACGGGTTAAAACAGTCTTCATATCAGCGATCAATCAACAGGGGCTTACCGAGTTAAAAGACGCTATTTGGCAGACTTTATCGGATGCTCAGGTGATTGTTCAAACCGGAGAATAAGTTTATCATACCTCTTTGATGAAGAAGCATTTACTTTGCCCCTGATGAAAAATTATACGTTCTGGGCAGCTCTAACCGGGCTGCTTCTTTTTTCTTGTGCCGTCAGTGCCCAACTTCAGGTTACATTTCCCACCTCAAGGGCCGTTTTCCAGCGCAACAATGCCAATCAGGGCATGGTGCGAATTGCTGGTTTATATACCACGGCTGTCAACCGAATTGAAGCCCGGCTCACGGCTCTCAACGGTGGAGCAGGGTTTGATTATCGCACCATTCAAAGCAACCCAACGGGTGGTAGTTTCACCGGCGAACTCACGGGGGTTGCCGGTGGCTGGTATCGTCTGGAGGTTCGTGGAGTTCACAACGACAAAACGGTAGGCTATGCGGTCATGGAACCCGTTGGCGTGGGCGAAGTATTTGTCATTGCCGGGCAATCGAATGCACAGGGGGCACGTTCCGATGGCTTACCGGCTAATGACGACCGGGTTAATGCGGCAGTCGTGGGTGCTCAGAACGAATCGCTGGCAGACCCCGCTTATCCCACGTTTCGTAAGGTAGATAACAATATTGTAATAGCACCACGTGGCAATGGTCCCTATTACTGGGGGAGATTAGGAGACTTGCTGGTGCAACGACTGGGGGTTCCCATCATGTTCTTCAATGTAGGCTGGGGCGCAACCACTGTTCAAAATTGGCGGCAAAGTGCGGAAACAGGTACTACAGCTAATGTTTACACACAAGTGCCATTGCCGCCAGGTATGCCGTGGGGCAATTTCAAGCAAGCCACTCAGTTCTATGCCAATGCATATGGTGTTCGGGCTATCCTCTGGCATCAGGGTGAAGCCGATAATTTCACCAACACACCGACTGATCAATACGCCAATGATTTGCTTTGGATAATAAACAGGATTAGGCAGGAAACCGGAAAAAATATTCCATACGTTGTTTCAAGGGCATCTTTCGATAGTGATTTGGCTTTATTTGGAAGAGCCACAAACCCTAAAATAATTGCCGGACAAAACGCTGTTATTAATCAGGCAGGGGGTATTTTTCCTGGACCAACCACTGATGATTTTATCACTACGGCTGACCGAATAGACAACACGCACTTTTCGGATGCCGGTTTATCCAAAGTAGCTAATCAATGGAACGGCGTACTGAATGACAACTTTTTCAGTAATGCACAACCCATTCCACCTGCCCCTTTGGCAACCATTGCAACGGGTTGTCCGGGTAGCAATCAGGTGACGTACACGCCAAACGGTCAGTTTTCGAGCGTTGTTTGGGAAGCCATCAACGATCAGGGACAAGCCATAAGCACCGAGGGCGGTCCAAGCATTACCAAGAGCAGTGGCCCAACCCGCTACCGGGCTAAAGTCCGCGATGGGTTTGGCAACGTGAGCTACACGGGAGCCGTACGGGTATCTAATGCACCGTCGATAGCGGTTACTGGCCCAACAACCTTTTGCGAGGGTGGTTCGGTGAATCTGACGGCCAGTGCCGACAACAATATCTCGTTTGTGAATCAGCAAACAAATGCCGTGGTCGGTAACAACAAAACATTGTTGGCTAATTCATCCGGCAATTTCGTGGCTCGATACCGCGATGTGAGCGGGTGCGATTTCAACTCGCAGGCGGTGAGCGTTCAGGTGAACAAAACTCCGGCTGCACCGGTAGTAGCGAGTGATAAACCAACCACGTTTTGTGATGGAGACAACACCACGCTGCGAGTCAATGCAGATAATGTTCGCTATAACTGGAACAGTGGTCAGAACAGTCAGGTAATCGACGTTCGTCGGACGGGAACTTTTCAATTAACGGTTACGGACCAGAACGGCTGTACATCGCCCCAATCGAATGTGGTGAATGTGGTGGCGAATCCAAATCCGGCCACCCCAACCATCACGGCCAACGGCCCAACAATATTTTGCGCCGACCGGAACGTGACCTTGTCGGCTCCCGACAATGCATCTTACCAGTGGAGTACGGGTGCCACCAGCCGGACAATCACTACCAATCAGGCAGGGGGCTACTCGCTGCGGGTGCGGAACCAGTTCAATTGCACCTCGCCCGAATCGTCGCGGATTGATGTGCGGGTGAATCCTCTGCCCAGTGCACCGAATATAACAGCATCGGGTCGGACAACCTTCTGCGAAGGTGATCGGGTTACCCTAACAGCCAACAGCGCGTTTCGTACCTTATGGTCGTCGGGTGATTCAACCCAAACATTTTCGGCTAAAATGTCGGGGACATATTCGGCCCGAACCCGCGATAACAACGGATGTATTTCACCCCAAAGTAACGTGATTACGGTGACCGCACGGCCTTTGCCAGCCACGCCAACCATCAATCAGGCAGGCACATTTACACTTCAGGCCATGAGTGCCTCGAATGGCGGAGCATCGTATCGGTGGTATCGCGGAACGGATTCACTTTTGGTGCAAACGGCCACCATTAAGGCCGGGCAATCGGGCAGTTACCGTGCCCGTACCTTTATTGTGTATAGCCCTGATCTAACTTGTCTCTCGGTGTTTTCGCCCAATTTTGCCTATACTATTGATCCAAGTTTCAATGGGTTAAGTGTTTATCCGAACCCAACACTAACCCAACAGGTGACGGTTGAAACATTGGAAAATATTCAGAATGCGACCATCACGCTCTATACATTGCTGGGCCAGGAAGCACTGAATTTCACGGTTCCATCATTTAGTGAGCGGCAAGTACTCAATCTAACCACCATTCCGCCCGGACAGTACCTTTTACAGGTTCGGGCAGCCGGTTTCACTGGTTCAAAGCGGATTATAGTAGGTTTTTGATTAGACAAGTTCCAAGGAGGCAGGCCATTAATGTATTCGCATAGCTATGAAAAAATACTGAAAACCCCGGCCCCTCGCCGGGGTTTTTGTTTCTTATTAACGAATGATTAATTGTATTTTATTGAGATATACTATTTTTGCAAACAGTGAGTTATAACAGACTGAAGAGACCGATTAGAAATGGAGCTGAAAAAAGCTAACTTTCTCTATGGTTTGGGCTGATTTTTGAGAGCCAGTAAAACAGGCTTGTAAGCTACATTTATGAAACAGAACATATTGGGCGTGTGGAGCGGAATTCTTTTAGGGTTATCGCTTTTGTCGGGCCACACCATCGCACAAACCATTCGAATCACGTACCCGGAAAGTCGCGCCGTTTTTCAACGTAACCTCGACCAAACGACCATTATTTACGTGTCGGGCAATTTCTACCAGCCCGTCGATAGCGTTCAGGCCCGCCTGGTGGTCGAAAATGTGGGACAGGGCGAGACAACCGCTTGGCAAACCGTTCAGCGAAATCCGCAGGGAGGTATATTTCAGGGGCCGATTCGTGGAAAATCGGGTTGGTTTAAACTCGAAGTACGTGCCTTTACGGGTCGCGACATTATCGGCGAAGATGTGGTTCGGAAGGTGGGCATTGGCGAGGTTTTCATTATAACCGGCCAATCGAACGCACAGGGGTTTCAGGATCTGGGAGCCGCCGGGGCCACCGACGACCGAGTGAATTGCGTCGACTATGATAACTTCGCCAACAGCACCTTAGCCGACCCTCCGGCCCCTAAATTTCAGCAACTCAGTGCCGGTGCCTTAATTGGACCACGTGGGCAAAGTGCGTGGTGTTGGGGTATTTTAGGTGATCTTATTGCCAAAAATTACAACTGCCCGGTATTGTTCATCAACACGGCCTGGGCCGGTACTACCATCCGAAATTGGGTCGAAAGTTCGCGGGGACAGGTCACCAAAAATATTTTTGCCATCGGTACGCCCAACGAAAATTTTCCGAAAGGGATGCCCTATGGTAACCTAAGTATTGCCCTGCGGTATTACTGTTCTCTTTTTGGGTTGCGGGCGGTTTTATGGCAACAGGGCGAAACCGACAATGTGCCGCTTAACCTACAGCGCAAAGAATATGCCGATGCAATGCAGTTTCTGGTGAATCAAACCCGCGCTGATACCGACCGTTACCCGGCCTGGATTTTAGCCCGCTCGTCCTACAATCAGGGTAAAGTGAGCTCGAACATTATTCAGGCTCAGTCGGATGTGATCGGTACGTATAACAACAATGTTTTACCGGGGCCATTTACGGATCCCATCCAGATTCCCCGCCCCGGCGACGATGTCCATTTTGGGGGCGAAGGCCTGCGTCAATTGGCGCAGGCGTGGTATAACAGCATGGGCCCCGTGTTTTTTGCCAGTTCGCTACCTTTGCTTCCGCTTCCCCAGCCCGCCATCACCACAACCTGTGCGTCCAATGCCAGTTCCGTAACGGTACGTTTGCCCGATGGCTATTCGAGCTATAACTGGCGCAGTGGCGAAAAAACGCAGATCATAACAATCAATACACCGGGAACATATCGGGCAACGCTGAAAGACCTGAAAGGAAACACGTTTCTGTCGCCCGCTGTCGAAATCACGAACCCCATTCAACCGGTTGCTCCAACCATCACGCTGGCCCGGCAACCGGGTTCGGCAGCCACTGGCGATCAGCAGGTTTGCTCCGATTCTGTGCTTACACTAACGGGTAATTCGCCGACCAACACTCGCCTGATCTGGAACATAGGAGCCATAACCCGTACCTTGTCTGTTGGGGCCGCAGGCACCTATACGGTGCAGGCATCGAACCTGTTCGGGTGTCGTTCGGCGCAGTCGGCCCCGGTTAATCTGGTGGTTCGGCCCCGGTTGATCATTCCGGTTATTTCGCAGGCGGGTACCTATTCGCTGAAGGCTACTGTCCCGACAGAATCGGGGTTTGGTGATTTGTTCGACTGGCGACGGGGAGCGAATGCCCTCCAAAATCAGAATACATCAATTGCCAAAGTAGGCAGCAGCGGGGTCTACACCGCTCGCGCCAAAACGATTTATAAGCTGACCAATGGCAGCAGTATCACCTGTTATTCGAGTTACTCAAATCCGTTCGATTACGTGCTGAACGCCACCGATCAGGGCATGAGCGTGTATCCTAATCCCTCGAAAGACGGTGTGGTTTATGTGGAGACGCTGGAAGACCTCCCCAATGCCGAAATCACGGTGTATACACTCACCGGGCAGCAAGTTTTTAATAAGAAAGTAGATTCACTCAATCAGCGGCAATGGTTGCCTTTGTCGAACATGGGTAAGGGGCAGTATGTTGTTCGGGTTCGCTCGGCGGGTTTCAATGTGGCCCAGCGGTTTGTAATTGATTGAATCCACTATAAAAAAAGTGATTCTCACGGCGGATTGCAAATCCACCATACAAAACGCCCGTGTTCATTTTATGATTAACTTTGCGCTGTTATTTAAGAGAGGAGAATCTATGAATGCAGCCTATGTACCATCGGACTACCTTCCGGTGTTTATTCAACTCCTGCTAGCCCTCGGTTTTATCGTCACCACCATGATTGTGACGCATAATATTGGACCAAAGCGGCACAGCCAAAAAAAGGACGATCCGTTTGAGTGTGGTTTGCCCGTTGTTGGCGATGCCCGCGCCCCCATTTCCATCAAGTATTTTCTGATTGCTATTCTGTTCGTTTTGTTCGACGTAGAGGTTATTTTTATGTATCCCTGGGCGGTCAATTTCAAGCAGTTAGGCGTAACTGGATTTGTTGAGATGGTGTTGTTTATGGGTCTGTTGCTGGCGGGTTTCTACTATATCATCCGAAAGGGTGTTTTAAAGTGGGAATAGCCGTAAAAAGCCAAACGATAACGATATACAAATCGTTATGATTTAACAAAGCCATACCCGCAAAACAGATGTCAACAAGTGTTAAAACGGTTGAAGCCCCTCCCAGCTATGATGGTGCTGGTTTTTCGGCTACTTCCTTCGATAAAGTGATCGGCATGGCCCGCGCCAACTCGCTGTGGCCCTTGCCCTTTGCTACTTCCTGTTGTGGAATTGAGTTTATGGCCACAATGGGGTCACATTACGATTTTGCCCGTTTCGGCTCGGAGCGACCCAGTTTTTCGCCCCGGCAAGCCGACCTGCTAATGGTAATGGGAACTATAGCCAAAAAAATGGCTCCCATTGTGAAGCAGGTTTATCTACAAATGGCCGAACCCCGCTGGGTGATCGCCATGGGCGCCTGCGCGTCGAGCGGTGGCATTTTCGACACCTACAGCGTGTTGCAGGGCATCGATCGGATCATTCCGGTTGACGTGTATATTCCGGGTTGCCCACCACGCCCGGAGCAGGTGATCGACGGGCTAATGCAGATTCAGGAACTGGCCCGCAACGAATCGCTGCGTCGCCGAAACACCGAGGAATATGGGCTATTACTGAACTCCTACGGTATTCAATAAATCAAACTCCCGACTGTTATGGACGAATTAATGGAACTTCGTCAGGCTGTTACAGAAGGCCGTTACGCCGATGCGTTACATATTATTGACGAGTTAGACGAAATGGCCCGCGACGACAAGACAAGTAAGATTTTCAGTTTTATGGAAATCATTCTTATTCATTTAATAAAGCAGCACGCTGAAAGTCGCACGACTCGTTCCTGGGATAACTCGGTTTATCATTCGGTTTATCAAATAAATCGGGTTAATAAGCGAAGAAAAGCTGGTGGTTACTACATGGATAATAAAGAACTGCTTGACACGCTGTCTGAAGCCTTCCCGTTAGCCCTTAAACAGGCAGCGTTAGAGACACTTGAAGGAATGTGTTCAGACAAAGAGTTGGCTGGTAAGGTTAACCAACATCAGATTATTGCAGAAGCACTTCGGCTAATCGAAACCCCATAACCCACCGCTATGTTGACCAACGAAGCCGTTGCCCAGGATATAATTCAGCAGTTTGGCGAAGCCGTGTCAGAGTTCGACGATCCGTTCGATCTGCTCACGCTGACCGTTAGCCGGGAGAAGCTAATTCCGCTGTTGCAGTATCTGAAAGACCACAAAACGTTTCAAATCAGCTTTTTGACCGACCTGACGGGGGTACATTTCCCCGATAGCCCCGGTCGGGAATTTTGCGTGGTTTATCACGCCCATAGCCTGATTAACAATTACCGTATCCGGTTGAAGGTGTTTCTGGCCGAAAATGACATTCACGTCCCAACGGCCACTATTCTCTATGAATCAGCTAATTGGATGGAGCGAGAAACGTTTGATTTCTTCGGTATTCTGTTCGATGGGCACCCGAAACTGCAACGCATTCTGAACATGGAAGAAATGGACTATTTCCCCATGCGCAAACAATACCCGCTGGAAGACGGCACCCGCGAAGATAAAATCGACGCGCTTTTTGGACGATGAACATGGTTACTGAAGACCTAAGCATAAATGCTGTTGGGGCACGAAATACCCCGGCAACCCCGGAAGGACCTATTCAGTATGTCAATGAACTGACTACACTGAACTTGGGTCCAACCCACCCGGCCACGCACGGAATTTTTCAGAACATCCTCCAAATGGATGGCGAAAAGATCGTGTCGGGGGAGCAAACCATTGGCTACATCCACCGGGCGTTTGAGAAAATCTCCGAACGGCGGCCTTTCTACCAGATCAAGGCCCTCACTGATCGGATGAACTACTGTTCGTCGCCGATTAACAACTTTGGCTGGGACATGACCATGGAGAAGTTGCTGGGCGTGGAGGTGCCGAAACGGGCGCAGTATATCCGCGTGATTATGATGGAGTTAGCCCGTATTTCTGATCACCTGATTTGCAATGGTATTCTGGGTGTAGATGCGGGTGCTTTTACGGGCTTCCTGTATTTGTTCCAGCAGCGCGAAGAGATTTACGAAATCTACGAAGAGATGTGCGGTGCCCGCCTAACCACCAATATGGGTCGGGTTGGAGGCATGGAGCGCGACCTGTCGCCCGAAGCTGTTCGGAAGATTCGCAAGTTTATCAAGACATTTCCCGTGGTGATGCGGGAGTTTGAAGCCCTCTTCAATCGTAACCGAATCTTTATGGATCGGGTGGTCGATGTGGGGCCAATCTCGGCGGAACGGGCACTCAACTACGGGTTCACGGGGCCAAACCTCCGGGCGGCTGGCGTTGACTACGATGTTCGGGTGATGAACCCGTATTCGTCGTATGAAGACTTCGAGTTCGATATTCCGGTTGGGCAAAGTGGCGATACCTACGACCGATTCATGGTTCGTAACGAGGAAATCTGGCAAAGTTTGCGGATTGTGGAGCAGGCCCTCGAAAACCTGCCCGAAGGCCCGTATTATGCCGATGCCCCCGAATATTATTTGCCTCCAAAGCAGGAAGTCTATAAAAACATGGAAGCCCTGATCTATCATTTCAAGATTGTGATGGGCGAGATCGACGCGCCGGTTGGCGAGGTCTATCATGCTGTGGAAGGTGGCAACGGCGAACTGGGTTTCTACCTGATTAGCGACGGAGGCCGCGCTCCTTACCGGCTGCACTTCCGGCGGCCCTGTTTCATTTATTACCAGGCGTTCCCGGAGATGTGCAAGGGTACAACCCTGTCGGATGCTATCGTAATTATGAGTAGCCTGAACGTGATTGCCGGGGAGTTGGATGCATAGTCTATTACCACCATGACGACAGAGACGAACAACACAATACAATTTACGCCGGAACGATTAGAGAAGGCAACGGCAATCATTGCCCAGTATCCAGCAGGTAAACAGAAGTCGGCTTTGCTACCCCTGTTGCATTTATTGCAGGAGCAGGAGGGGTGGACGCCCGCTGAGGGCATGGATTATGTAGCCGAATTGCTTGATATTGAGCCGATTGAGGTATATGAAGTAGCTACGTTCTACACCATGTACCACGTCAATCCGGTTGGGAAGCATGTGATCGAGTACTGCCGGACAGGCCCTTGCTGCCTGATGGGTGGTGAAGAAGTGTATGCACATCTTCGGCAACGGCTGGGCATTGAAGCGGGACAAACAACGGTTGATGGACAATTCACGATTAAAGAGGTGGAGTGCCTGGCTGCCTGCGGCATGGGACCTGTGTTTCAGGTGCGAGAAAAGTACTACATGAACCTGACCAACGAACGTGTTGACGAGATCATTGACGAACTGTCGAAATAACCCACACGATGGCTACTAAAATATTAACTGAACATATTGCCGTTCCTGGTATCGAAACGTTCGACGTTTATCGGAAACAGGGCGGTTATGAGGCTGTTGAAAAAGCGATAAAGACAATGACTCCCGAAGCGTTGGTGGAGGAGGTCAAAAAGTCGGGGGTGCGGGGCCGGGGTGGCGCGGGTTTCCCGATGGGGATGAAATGGAGTTTTCTGGCCAAGCCGGAAGGCGTTCCCCGTTATCTGGTCTGCAACGCCGATGAGTCGGAACCAGGCACGTTCAAAGATCACTACCTGATGAAGAATCTGCCTCACTTATTGATCGAAGGCATGATTGTGTCGAGCTTCGCGCTCGGGGCAAACAAGTCGTTTATCTACGTGCGGGGCGAGTTGATGTATGTGATTCACATCCTCGAAAAAGCCATTGCCGAAGCAAAAGCGGCAGGTTTCCTCGGCAAAAATATCCTCGGCAGCGGCTACGATCTTGAGTTGATTGTGCAGCCGGGCGGAGGAGCCTACATCTGTGGTGAGGAAACCGCTTTGCTCGAATCGCTGGAAGGCAAGCGCGGTAATCCTCGAAACAAACCGCCATTTCCTGCCGTAAAGGGCCTGTATCAAAGCCCGACGGTGGTGAATAATGTGGAGTCGATAGCGACCACGCCCTGGATTGTAAATAATGGGGGTGATGCCTATGCCGCCATTGGCATTGGTCGCTCCACGGGAACCAAACTGATTTCGGCATCAGGCCATATCAATAGGCCGGGCGTGTATGAAATTGATCTGGGTTTGCCGGTCGAAGATTTTATTTATGCCGACGAATGGTGCGGAGGGATTCGGCCCGGTCATAAGCTGAAAGCGGTGGTGGCCGGTGGGTCGTCTGTTCCTATTTTGCCCGCCAACCTGATTATGAATCTAACTAACGGCGACAAACGCCTGATGTCGTATGAATCGTTGTCGGAAGGCGGCTTCCAGACGGGGACAATGCTGGGTTCGGGCGGTTTTATCGTCTTCGATGAAACGGCCTGTATCGTGCGAAACACCTGGAACTTCGCTCGGTTCTATCATCACGAATCGTGCGGGCAATGCAGCCCCTGCCGAGAGGGAACGGGCTGGATGGAAAAAGTTTTGCATCGCATCGAGTATGGTCATGGTCATCAGCAGGACTTGGATTTGCTGATTGATGTAGCCAAAAAGATTGAAGGAAATACCATTTGTCCGTTGGGTGATGCGGCAGCCTGGCCCGTTGCCAGCGCGATCCGGCACTTCCGCAACGAGTTTGAGTGGCACATTACCAACCCGCACGAGGCTACACAGCCCGGCGCGGTCTATAAAGGAGACATGGCACTGGTGTAGTGTATAGCAGAGATGGAAGATATAAAACCGCAATTGTTTAAGGTTACTGTTGATGGTGTTGAGGTTGAGGTGGAACCCGGCACGACCATTTTGCAGGCGGCCCGTAAAATTGGACCGGATGTGGCTCCCCCCGCCATGTGCTATTACCAGCCGCTGAAAGGCAGTGGTGGTAAATGCCGGGCCTGTCTGGTGCGGGTAGCGGCTGGATCAGCCAAAGACCCTCGGCCGATGCCCAAGTTAGTTGCCTCGTGCATCACGCCCGTGCAGGATGGCATGGTGGTGGAAAATACAAGCAGTCCGCAAGTGTTGGAAGCCCGCAAAGGCATTGTGGAGTTTCTGCTCATTAACCACCCCCTTGATTGCCCCGTTTGCGATCAGGCGGGTGAGTGCGACCTGCAAAACTTTGCGTTTGAGCATGGCGCGGCTCAAACCCGCTACGAAGAAGATCGCCGGACGTTCGACAAGCACGACTTAGGGCCGTATATTCAACTGCACATGACGCGCTGCATTCTGTGCTACCGGTGTGTGCATACGGCCGATCAGATCACCAACAAGCGGGTTCATGG
>JAJAYX010000791.1 GCA_026785985.1 Rudanella sp.
CCTCACGTCTGATAAAATTGTCGAAGCCTTTAATAAAGCAATGGCAATAAAATTATTAAATGACCGACCATGAACTACTCTAAAAATTTCGCGACCCATTGGGCCGTAATTATGCCTTTAACCTGATGGTACGCAAGTACCAGCAAAAAATCTATTGGCACATCCGTAAGATGGTGATCGACCACGACGATGCCAACGATCTGACCCAGGAAACGTTCATCAAAGTGTGGTCGAGTCTGGAAAATTTTCGGGGTGACAGTCAGTTATATACGTGGATTTATCGCATCGCCACGAATGAGTGTCTGAACTTCCTTAACAAAAAACGCCGTCGGTTTTTTCTGCCAATCGGCGATGTGGAGGGCGAGTTGATGGAAAAGCTCGAAGAGAACGCCGACCTCAGTACATCGGGTGGAGAACTCAGTGGGGAGGAAATCCAGTTGAAACTTCAGAAAGCCTTGTTGAAACTGCCCGATAAACAGCGGCTCGTTTTCAACATGAAATATTTTGATGATATGAAATACGAAGAAATCGCGGCTATCACTGGTACATCGGTGGGTGCTTTGAAAGCGTCGTATCATCTGGCTGTGAAGAAAATTGAAGATTTTCTGACTAATTCGGATCATTGATTAAACCCACATCGGCTTAGGCTGTCCAACACCTGATTATTGCTTACAACATGCTATGAATGAGAACCAACCTATACGACTTGATGAATTAGATGCGGGGCATCCGCTTCGGAAACATCTTTTTGAAACAACCAATGCTGGCGTACCCGATGGGTATTTTGATTCATTGCCTTCGATTATTCAGGATCGGGTAGTTCGAAAACAGCACGGCTGGACAGTGAGTTGGTCGTGGCAACGGTCGGTGGCATCACTGGCGGGTGCCGGGTTGGTGGCTGTCCTGGTCTGGGTCACATGGCCCGCCCGACAGGATTCGCTGGGGCAGGAAGCACTCGCCAATGTCAGCAATTCGGCTATTGCCAGTTACCTGGACGAAGAGGGTGTCAGCACCACCGATTTAGCCGATTATGCACCCCTGTATCAATCGTTTACGGATGAAGCGACCAAAAATTTGCTTCAGGATGTGAATCTGGACGAAATACGGGAACAAATCGACCTTGCCCCCGCCGACGCTACCAAACGAGACTCTTGACATTTTAATAAATACACCTGAGAAATGAGACAATTATTGATGAGCTGGCTGCTGATGTCCACTTTACTTCTGGCAGTTGGCCCCGTTCAGGCCCAGGATGGCGAAGGACGGCAGAAAATCGAGTCGGCTAAAATCGGTTATATCACGAACCGGCTAAACCTGACTACCGACCAGGCCCCCCAATTTTGGCCTGTTTACAATGAATATAGCTCCCGCAAGCAGGAATTGAACCGAAAAATCCGGCAACTCAATAGCCAGTCGTTAAAGCAGGGCGTTGCCGAACAGGATGTAATCCGTAATCTGAACCAAAGCAATGATGCAAAACAGAAAGTTGCTGATCTCGATCAGGAATATCAGCCCCGGTTTCTGAAAGTGATTTCAGCGGGTCAGTTGGCCGAATTGCAAAACGCCGAGAGAACATTCAATAAAATGCTGCTCGACCGGTTAAATAAGGATTAGGAATCAAGCTGATGCACGGTGCGCTGAATCGACACGTGTTGGTTTTACGTATAAGAATATAACCGCTTCGGCATTGTCAAAGAGCCGGAAAGGACTATGGAAATGGGAAAGCCCAACTGCACCTGCAGTCGGGCTTTTTTGTATTAATACCGCTCAACTTTGAACCGGGAAATGCCGCCGTTGAACACAATGTTGATTTTCTTTTTGGCTCCGTCGTAACCCGGTGTTTGCATGACCCGGTCGCTGATTTCATCGAAGCCATCGAGTTGGTTCACGTTCATACCGCCCTGTTTTTCGACCCGGCAACCAACGCCCTGAGGAACCTGAACTACCATTGACGCAACGCCTGCCTGCAAATCAACGGTTACCAAATCGGCACGGTCGCCCAGTTTAATATCAATGTCGGCGGCTCCAGCCTGTACTTTCAGGTTTTTCACTGAATAACGGCTCAGATCGAAATCTCCCTCGCCCGCACCCAGCCCCAGATCCAGGGTCCAGATGGGCTTATCGTTTAGTTTTATGTCGATGCGGTTGGCGAGTTTGCCGCCTTTATACTCCGTTTTGCCTTCGTTGGGTTTCAGTTCGATGGTCGGAATGCGGGTGGTTGGGTCGCGATCAACAGCCATTTTATAAGTACCAACGGTTTGTTTAGCTTCTGCGTCAATAAGGTTAGTAGTGGTTTCGCCGATTGAAAACCGACCGGCTCCGCCCCCAAATTTCAGCACCGCTTCGGGCGTTTCTCCTTCCATCGACTCCACGAATTTCGACACACTTGAGGTACTGATATCGTCCTCATCGTCGTCGCCTGAATCAGTAGCATCGTTGTCATTATCATCCTGATCGTTGTTGTCATTTTCGTTATCATCGGAGCGATATTCCCAGCGATCCCGGTTATTATTCCAATCGTCGTGATGACGGCCAACGAAACTGAACAGGGCAACGGGTGCAGCAATGGCCAGCAAAACGGTGGTGGCAATGGCGGCCTGACTGCGTTGACGTTCGAGAATCAGGTTGACCCCGGCCAGAATCAGCAACAGCGGCCACAGGTTGCGGATGGTTTCCCAGTCAATGGCTAACCACCCCAGGTTACGGGCCAGGAACAACAGGCCAATCGTAACGAAAAAGATACCCCAAAAAAGTCCTCGGTTCATGGTTTTCAAGACAAAAGACTGTTAGAAAAAAGAGGAAAGACGTACTTATACCCGTGTCTTTCTTCTTTCCTCCAACAGTCTTTCGTCGGTTAAAGTGGGTCGTTGGTTTTGTCGGTATTGAACGGATTGTTCCGGTTCGGGTTAATCCGATCTTTGAACAGCAACCATACGCCAATGGCGATCAGAACGAGCGGCCAAAGGTCGCCGAAGTCGATGTTGAACCAGCGGTCGAGCAGGAACAAAACACCCAAAATGATGAGCACAACACCGCCAATGAGGTTGCCCTGTGAGCGGTCGGGATTACTGGGGTTGTACGGATTCATAGTAGAAAAAGTTGGATTTGAATACAGTAGAGGTTCATTGAGAGTGCCAAAACGCCGTTCGGGTAAAGCTACCCACAAGATACAGTAAATTATAACAGCCGGAAAATGGCCAATAAACAGGCTGACAATAAGCAGCACACGAACCAACGTCCGGTCGATGGTAAAGTAGTGGGCAATACCAGCAGCCACCCCGCCTAATATGGCTTCATCACGCAGTCGTTCGAGTCGAGATTCCATTGTAGTTGTTGATTTGTGGTTGGAATTTGGTTCAAAGCTATACTACGGGCCACAACCCTACAATGCGAATCGTAAGAATGGAGATAGAAGTTGATGAGTGCGTGTTATTATGGATAGTAGGCAATGCAAGGTAGTGGGTTTGTAGAGACGCAAAATTTTGCGTCTCACTCGCATCAGCCTGAGACGCAAAATTTTGAGTCTCTACGCGACCTCCAATAATTCCAGAATATCCATCATCCCGCCAAAATCGCGGCTACCGGGCCTATCTTCGGGGCCACCCATCAGGGCAATGCCTTTGATAGGCAGTTCGGCAAGGCGGTCGTGAACGGTTTCGGCGGTGATACCTGCTCCTAACAGCACAGCATGACGACTGGCCAACTGGCCAATAGACGTTTTCAGATCGTCGTCGAGGTGTATGAGTCCGTGACTTTCCAGCAGAACATAGTCAGCACTGGTTAGGTTTGCCTGCACTAGTGCATTGAGTTGTTCGAGCGTCAGATCGGCGATATTTACTCGTACTATTAATGAACGTTCACTGCGGATCGAGAGGGCGGGGAGTAAGGCCGATTCGTTAATTTGTAGCAGGTCTGGTTGGTATGCTTTGAGTAACTCGTCAATGTGATCAAGGTCGGTTTCGTTGGTTTCACCCACAATTTTAACCCCTACCAGCCATCCCCGGATTTCAGCAAAACGAGTGGGGTCAACATAATCGGGAGACGTTGCGTCCATTGAGAAGCCGAGCATATCGACTCCCATCCCGGCACAATAGCGGGCATCGCTGAGGTTAGTAACGTTAGATATTTTGACGAGGGTCGCGAGCATTTTAATGGATAATGGGGTAATGCGTAATGGTCTGCTAAGTTAGGAGCGAATAACGGCCCCCGATTTAATGGCCACTGCCGAGCCGTCGGCCAGAAAAACCGAGTGGGGCAGGCCCTCGAAAAACGGGACAAAAGCCGCTCCGTACAGGGCTTTTATGTCGCAGTGAACCGAAAAGTCCTGAACCGGGAAGATAGTCCACTGGGGATGAACGACTTCATATTCCGACGTTCGGCCTTCGCCCTTTCGCAGGGTTGATCGTTTGGTGTAGCCCCA
>JAJAYX010000792.1 GCA_026785985.1 Rudanella sp.
AAAGCATGAATCTAAGCTGTCGTCATTTCCCGTCCTCCCCATCCCGTTTCTTTAAGTCAAACGTATCGGGCCGAAACATCATTAGAATGCCTTCCCGATTAAAAGCGACTTTCAGGGCTTTCATAGCCTCGCTGAGGGCTGGTTGAGGCTCCACCACGCGCTGATCGATCCAGAACCAGGCGAAACCCTGCACAGTATCGAGGGTGAAGGCTCGAAAATACACCTGCACAGGATGTTCGGTTTTCGCAAACGGCAACGCCCGGATGGATGCCGTTGCCACGCGCTGAACGTTGTCAAGATCATCTAAATACGATACGCCAAAGGCCAGTTCGAGCCGCCGTTCGCCCGTGCGCGAGAAGTTGGTGATGGGCTTCTGAAACACGTCTTTACTCGGAATCTCGATGGTTTGGCCCTGCCCGTTATCCAACACAATAGACCGTATTTTTACCTCGACCACGCGCCCGGTAAAGCCATTGGTTTCGATGGTGTCGCCGGTTTGGATGGGTCGGGCGAGGGCAATCATCGTACCCGAAATGAAGTTGGCCGTCAGATCCTGAAAGGCAAAACCCACGGCCAGTGCAATAACACCCGCACCAGCCAGCAGCGAGGTTACGGTTTTGTCGAGACCCAACACGCCGAGGGCCACAAACAAGCCAACAGCAATCACAATCACCCGGACAACCGTTCCTAAAAGCCCAACCAGGGAGGTATTGTCGGACACCCTGCCCAAGCCGCCTGCAACCACCCGGCTGAGAATGCCCGACAGGAACCGGGCCAGCAGAATAACCAGCACGGCAATGCCTATTTCGGGGAGGAAACCCAGGAAATCGTGCGACCAGCGCACCAGTTTCTGGTAGATAAGGTGGGCAATATCGGGTAAATCGAGCATGAGTCTGTCCTGAAAAAAGGCGTGTTTATTCCGGCAATCCGGGTATTCATCCGAATTAAAAGGATAACGGCAAATCAGGGCAGTACGTTTGAATCGTCAAGTAAACAACTGCCATGAAACACCTATCCTTCCGTTTCAATCTTCTCCCTGCTCGGGTGTAGGACAAGTTTGTGAAAACGCTGAATTTTCGTAAATCACAAACTTATCCTGTACCTCCTTTAACCTATCCCTTTCGACTTAGAAAAAATGACCCGCGAACAATTCGAACAAACCCTACACCAGCAGCCTTCCGATGGTCCACGGCGGCCCATCAGAATGCGGGGGTCACGTCTGGCTGATTTTGATTTCAGTGGCATTGACCTCACGGGGGCCGATTTTAGTTTCTCCGACCTTTCGCGGGCCAATTTCAGCAACAGCGTCATGCGCGATGTTAACCTGAGCTTTTCGTCGCTGACCGATGCCTCTTTCCTCAACGCTGACCTGACGGGTGCGAACCTCAATTTCAGCGGAATGGATGGTGCCGACCTGACCGGCGCGAACCTGACAGGTGTGTCGATGTCGTTTTCGGGCGGGGGCCGTAATGTGCCTCCGCTTCCCGCCGAACCCCTCACCCTCGCCAATCTGCTGAAAAAGCCATTTTGGGGGGTTATAATTGGAGCCTTATTAGGCGCACTGCTGGTTTATGGAGCCAGCGGAATCATCTACTTTACTCACCTTGTGTTAACGGCAGAAGATCGGCTTTTTGCTGAATTGAATCGGTTCTTCGCCTGGCGAAATCTCACCGAGGGAGTCTCTGTTTTTTTGATAGCCTACTTGCTATCAAGCTGGCTTGATTTGAAAATACGCAAAATCTGGCTTCGACACGTTATTTTATGTATCGTCCTTATTCCCAGTTTTTTAGCCGTATCAGCGGCCAGTTACGTGCTGCTCGGCAAAGCTGTTTTCGATGAAATGGCGCGGCAGCCCGGCTACAATCCCGCGACCGAATCGGCACCCTGGTATTATTATGTCGGTGCCAGTTTACTCATCGGCAATATGTTTCTTTATGCACTGCGGCAGGGGCGGCAATTGACCCTCAAAATAACCGAGCAGGAGTTTCAACTACTCAACATGGAGAAACTCAAAACCCGTGCCGAACTGGATGCCCTGCAGGCCAAAATCAACCCGCATTTTCTGTATAATGCCCTGAACAGCATTGCCAGCCTCGTTCACGAAAACCCCGATAAAGCCGAGGAAATGACGCTTTTACTGTCAAAACTATTTCGGTATTCAACAGGGCGTGATGGGTCGCACACGAGCAGTTTGGCGGAGGAACTCGACATGGTTCGTACCTATTTGCAGGTTGAACATGTGCGCTTCGGCGACCGGCTTCTGTTTAGTGTAACCATCACCGACGAAAGCCTGAATCAGCTTCAAATACCCCAGTTTCTGTTGCAACCGATTGTTGAAAACGCCGTGAAACACGGTATCAGCAAACGGGCAGGGCAGGGGCGCATTGATGTGAAAATCTACGCGCAAAATGATTGGCTGTACCTGAGTGTTCATGATAATGGTCCACCTTTTCCCGACGAAATGGGTAGTGGCTACGGCCTCCGAAGCATTCAGGACAAACTCCGGCTCCTCTACGGCGACAATGCCCACGTTGAGCTTCAAAACGACCCTTACAAACAAGTCCTGCTGGCGATTAAGCTTAAACAATTATCAGCCAACAGCCAACAGTGAACAGTTTTTACAGTGAACAGCCAACAGTTATCAACGAACAGTTTTGGATCTTCACTGAAATAACTGTTGGCTGTTCACTACTCATTGTTAACTGTAATAATTGTTCCCTGTTATGACTTTCCCCCTCAACACCATCCTCATCGACGACGAGTCGCTGGCTATCTCGCGGCTGAAACGGCTCCTGAGTAAACACCCCGATGCTTTTTCGATTATAGGTGAAGCCACCAACGGAGCCGAAGGGCTGGCCATCGTGGAGAGCCAACGGCCCGACGTGATTTTTTTAGACATCGAAATGCCCTTGTTGAACGGCTTTGAAATGCTGTCGCGCCTAACTTATATGCCGCTTGTCGTGTTTGCCACTGCCTATGACCAATACGCGATTCGGGCATTTGAAGAACACTCCATAGATTACCTGCTCAAACCCATCGAAGCGGAACGGCTGGCACGAACGATCCAGAAAATCCGGTCAATTGTGGAGTTGGGAAGTCGGTCGGAGAGTATCAATAACTTTCCCAGCACCGATAACCTGATGAAACTCCTCGAACGGATGCAGCCCAAAAAAGAAATTCATTCGATTTCGGTGAAAACCGGCGATAAAATCAAACTGATTCCTCTGCCCGACATTGCCTTTTTCGAAGCCGAAGACAAATATGTGTTTCTGTCTACCACCGACGGGCAGAAATTTCTGACTACCTACACGATCACCATTCTCACCGAAAAACTACCCGAAACGTTCGTCCGCATCAGCCGCTCAGCATTGGTGAATAGCCACCGCATCAGCGAGATCGTGAAGCACTACGATGGCAAGTTTCTGATTGTGTTAAACGACAAAAAAGCAAGTCGGCTCACCAGCGGTAGTACCTACGGCGATGCGGTGAAGGGGTTGCTGGAATTCTGAGTAAAACGGCCACGTTGTGGCTAATCCCCTGCCTGACGTAGTTACTTACTTCCCCAACAGCCTGACTGTGATACCCATATTGGGCGTGATTCCAACCGTCACTATGACCACATTACCCACCACGATTCAGGCCACGCAGGGAGTCTATTATGAGTGGTCGGTGGTGATTGACCGGATCAACGGCTACGAAATCCGGCAGGGCGAAAGCAACGAAACAGGTATCTTCCAGGTTAGTCAGGTTGGCCCTTACACCTTAACGGTAACGGGGTCCAATTACTGCAAACGAACGGTCAAGGGCGTATTGATTAGCCCTCCCTGAACTGAACATACCGGCTCACTGAGTAGTGAAAATTAGAGGTAATTTTATATAAAAAGGGGACAATCATGTGATTGTCCCCTTTTTATGGTTTCCTTACAACCGCACTGTCTCCGGCAAATACTTGGCAATCAGGTTTTCGTAATAAGGCCGTAACTCACTGACAACGGGCGGCTTAGGGCTTTTTGAGTACAGATCATACGGGTTGAACGCATCCACCCATTTGAACATTTCCCGGTCGTGGTCACTGAGCAGGTGATCGTAGGCATTCTCGCGGTGTTGGGCATAGAACGAGTGATACCGAATCATATACAAGGCTGGTTCGGGCAGATAATCTTTCGTAATATGGTACAGATATTCATCATGTCCCCACGACATAGTCACGTTTTCGAGGCCACAATGGTGGCTGTAAACGCCATATTTTGAGTTGTATTCTCCGTTTGTGCTATCGGGATTGGCCGCGAAGAATTCGGGGTAAACAATTTTGTCGGAGTGTTGGCAGCCAACGGGGAAGGTGTCGCCTACCACGGCCCACTGTGGTTCGCCAAACAGACAAAGCACCTTGCCCATATCGTGTAGGAAACCCGTTAGCACAAACCAATCGGGGTGGCCGTCGGCGCGGATGGCTTCGGCAGTCTGGAGGAGGTGTTGCAGTTGGTCGAGTTCAATGTCGGGGTCCGAATCATCGACCAGCGTGTTCAGGAATTCCATGGCCCCCCACACCGACATTTCTTTTTTGTTGAACGCCAGGAATTCCGCCCGCTTCTGCTGCACAAAGTCGTAGGTCTGGTATGTGTGATTAAGCCGGTAGAACTCCCGCACAGTATCGCGGGCTGGGGCTTCGTAGTTGCGGAAAGCATCTTTAGCCTTATGCTCCGGTTCAGCTTGCTGAGCCGGGTCGGGGTAGCGGGTCAGCAGGTCGTCTTCCCACTCCTCAAGCGAGGCTAACGGGTTGCGTTCCTGTTCGGTTAGTGTTGGTTGCTGATTCATGGAGGCACTGTTCGTTTTTAATGTCAAAAATGAATTGTA
>JAJAYX010000793.1 GCA_026785985.1 Rudanella sp.
AATGGCTACAACGCAGCACTCGTCGCGATTGATCCAAAAACCGGCCAGATTCTGGCAATGGTGGGAAGTAAAGATTACTTTGGTGAATCACAACCAAAAGGATGCGTTCCTGGTAAAACGTCAACACATCGGCCATCGTTGACCACGCATCGAGCAGCCCAATCGTGAAATCGTCGGTGTGCCGAGTGGTCAGCGTGCGTCAATTGGCTCCCAACGTGGACAATTTGGCCAGCAAACTCTGCTTAAACTGGGGTTGCGTCCCCACGCGATAGGCAACGGCGTTCAGGCCGGGTCGGTTGGTTACGAGGGCGGGCGTTTGGCCCGATGGCCCTTCGCAGCAAGTACAGTTGGTCGGATGTGACATAAAGTTGTTAGCGGCCACCTTTGGTGGTTATCGTGAAAAGCCCGCGATCCGGGAAATTCGGGTCATTGTCAAGGCGGGCAATTTCGAGTTGGCCGAGTTTTATTTTACCCGTTGTGAGGCCCTCGGTGTCCGTGCTGCCCTGCCGCCGGAAGGTGGTAATTTCCACCGACAACACGCCCGCCGTAGCCTGAGCAGCGGCATAAAATCGACTCAGAAAAACCGTTTGGCCAAACGTGAAATTGTCGGGATGAAACAACCCTACCCGCCCGTTTGGTTGGTACGCCCGACTGAACACCCGCAACAAAGCGGCTTTCACCTGGCTGGCAAAATAATTGCCATCCAAGCAGATTGTCATGCTTATTTCGAGCGGAACATACTGAGGGCCATCTACTTCCAGATCGTAACCCGCCATCCGGTAGCGTTCCAATCCGGCGCGTAAATCCTGCTCAAAACCGGCATCGACCTCTGCCCCGCCCAATCGGTCCACCGACAGGAAAGCGGTTCGCCAACTGCCCGTCCAGCGGAAGGTACAGGCCGTTTGTTGCACGGTTTCATTCACTTGCCGGGCCAGCATTTCGTAGTCGGCGGGGGTCACGGCCCGCTCCTGCCGACGAAAGGCGTAGGGGGCTTTTTGCCGGACTTCTTCCATTGTTTCGGGGGCCGTACCGCCCTGCGCCGGGAGGGGGTTGCTACTACTGATGATGCCGGGCGGGTTTGTCAGAATCGTGGTGTCGTTGGTGGCTAAATAGACTAATTTTTCGGCCCCGATATTCCCCCGTGGGCCGTTGCCAACGCGGTAGGTAGCCAGAAACCGGGTTCCCGAAACGGGCCGCGCTCCCTGAATCCCGTCGCCAAAACGGAGGAGTGCCACGCCATCGGTTTCAATCTCGACGACAAACTGTTTATCAGTGGCTTTACTATCCAACAAATCGCGCCGGGGTTCCCAGATTTCAGCCGCCAACGCGCTCGCGCTCTGTTCGCGGAGCCGGATTTCGGGCAGGGGGTCGCGCATCGACCACCGCATCACCGACCGTGCCGAGGCTGCCCGATTGCCCGAATCGAAGGGCGCGGCCTGCGTAATTGCCCCCTGAACCAATTGAGGTCGGTAGCGGGCCGGAATCGGTTTTGGAGTCGATTCCTCGCAATGATTCGTGGAAATTCGGGGCCAGTTGAGCGTAGAAGCCGGCACCATTTCGGGCGAAAGCGAACTATTGACTCCGTCCTGAACCGTTAGACCATGATCAGCCAACACGATGTTACCCAGCACTTTACTCACATCAGAAAACGACTCCGTACCGCTTTTCGACGACAAACACAGCGCGAAAGGCAGCGCGTCAGCGGGATGCCAGACAATAGTTGTCACATCGGGCGTGATGCCAGCAGGCAACGGGCCACCGGGCGTAGTTGGTATTCCCAGCGGATCGTTGGGCCAGCTCACGTCAACCAACCTCACGATATGACGGTGGGCCGGATCAGCATCGTTCGGGGAACCCGTCTTTGGGCCTTTCATCTCGGCCAATACCAGCACCTGACCGGGTTTCAAATCGGGGAAATTCCCGGCTAATGAGGCTGTTGTGGCTCCAATAGGTAAGCAACAATCGGCGTTTCCCCAGGTATAAAAAACCATTTCGTTGTGGGCACTGAACAGAGTCTCGTCGTGCATCAACTCGAACACCTGCGTACCTGCAGCCAGCGTTTTCCGGTGCCTATCCGAGTCAATCGCGAAGGCCGGATTACCATCCAGATCGCGAACTTTAGTCAAAAACTGTGTTTTTCGGCCACCATCTTCGCGTTTCAAAACAAGGCTCGGTACCGCCGGGTCAAGTTGAACCTGCACCCACACGCGGGCGTTGCAGCCATCGTGCATGAAATAATCGACTAATCGGGCGTGCCGACGAACCGAGGTTCGTTTGCGGGCGGTGTGCAAATAGGCTTCCGTGCCGGTGGCATCCTGCTGGTAACTCAACTGATCGCCCACGTAAGCCAGCATTTCAATGAGCGTGATGCCCAAATCGGCCGGGTTGCGCTCCTGCCAGTCGGGCACGAGCAGCGACATCCGGTCGAGCATCAACTGCCGGAAACTGGCGTAATCTTTGGCTAAATAGTTGATTTCTGATGCCATTTGGGGCTTTCCGGGTAAAGTCGGCGCGGGTTCACAATCGAAATCGCTGGGGCAGTTGACCTTAAACGAGAAGTCGATGGCCGACAAAATGGGGTCGAAACCGGGCGGTGGATTTTTCGATTGCAAACCCTGCACCAACCGCAACGTGTAGGTTGAAAAGTCGCCCGCTTCGGCAACCGTTACGATCAGCACTCGCGGAGGAATGGCTGCAGGCGTGGGCAGGGCGATGCTCGTAACGGCAATGTGCCGGATTCGCTCCCCGCCCTCGGTCACGGCCCTTATGGTAGGCAGATCAGCCGGGTTGAAATCGTTGATCAGGTGAACAGCGAGAACAGTCTGCGGCTCGATCAAGGGGTTGCCGGGATCGTCTACAACCTCCAGAAAATCAATGCCATTCAGCGTGGGATGGCCTTTTATGGCGTTCCGGCGCAACTCATCGCAGCAGTGATAGATCATGGCCATTAGCGGGAAAATTGGGCAGTTTGACGTTCCTGGGTGCGCCGAATCGTGTAAACAATCACCACCGCTACCGTCGATTCCTGACTCGTGACCTGCACGCCGTTCACTTCGATCAAGTCGCCGAGCCATTGTTGCAAAGCACCCTGCACCAGGAACTGTACGGTTGCGGCCAACTCGTCGCTGTTGGGTTGGAAAACCAGTTGCATCAGGCCACTGCCAAAGGTGGGGCGGTTCACGCGCTCGCCGGGGGTGGTAAACAGCACCTGCTCTATCAGGTCGCGGATGTGGTTATCCGGCCCGGTTTCGGCGGTTCGGCCCCGCTCGTCGAACTGATAAGGAAAGTCGATTTGCATCATGGTTCACATACCCATTACTTTTTTCTGTGTATTTATGATCACGAGGGGCGTTCCGTTCGGCGCGCAAATAGCCTGACTATCAAGCAGTAACACGGGTTGTCCATTCGACGTAATGCGGGTTGCCGCCGTTACCCATTGCGCCGTAACGCACGGCACCGGCGACCCCGACACGTTGAACGGACACCCCGTAACGGCGAAGGGCGCGGGCTGCATCACAATGGCTTGCCCACTCACCATCACC
>JAJAYX010000794.1 GCA_026785985.1 Rudanella sp.
AATCAAATCAGCCGGATTGAAAACCTGCCCGACGGCTTGCAATCGCTGAATTTAGAGGGCAATCAAATCAGCAGCTTAGATGGGCTAAGTATTCTGTTGCTTGAACAATTGGGAGAGATTGATCTCAGAGACAATCCGATACAAGATATCCCAAGTGATGCCCTGAATGACAAATCAAGTATATTAGGGTATTTGAAAAGTAAGGAACAACACGAACAGGTTGTTCAGAACACGTTCCTGAAAATGAATATTATCGGCGAGGGACGAATTGGCAAAACACAATTCTTTAACTTTTTGCAAGGCAAGCCTTATCAGCCAAATGCCAGGGAAACACACGGCACCAACACACTACTATACCACGTCCCCGAATCCGACATTCAGGCAATGGTTTGGGACTTTGGCGGGCAGTCGTACCACCACGGCTTCCACAAAGTGTTTCTGGGGCGCACCGACTTTAACATAGTCCTGTGGCGCAATCAGGCAGACCAAAAACCGGACTATGGCTATTGGCTTGGTACGGCGAGGAGGGCTTTTACGTCGGACCAAAAGGATAGTCGCTACCTCTATCCGTTGTTGCTGGTGCAGAATGTCTGGCACGATAGCGACTCGGCGTCAGATGTCATCTGTTATCCCGACAGTCGGCAGACGGCTCGCTACCAGATTGGTCTGGATGATGTATTCGCCATTGATGTAAAAAATTTGTTCGACGCAGACAGTTCATGGCGGTTGCGGCATCAGTATTTTTTAGCACAGCTACATCAACGCATGATTGCCCATGCCCAGCGGTATGAGGTATCTCAAATTTGGCTAGACATCAAACGTGATTTAGATAATGACCCTGTCACTGACATCAATCTCAAAAAGGATACATTTCGGGCAAACTATGCGTCAGCCATTTCCGACAATGACATTTTTGAAGGCTTGCTGGCTTATTTAGCTTTTACGGGAAGCATCCTACAGTTTCGGGACAATCCGGTTCTACAGAATTACGTTTTCCCCAATCCGCCTGCCTTATCCAATTGGTTGTACGGGACGATATTAGATGAGGAATTTAAGCGTAAAAATCAGGGCAGAATCAGCCGGTCAGCACTAAAGCAGAAATTAAAAACAGCCGAAAAAATTGAGATTTTTATCGCGTTGATGCTAAGTTTTGAGCTCATTTTTGAGCAGCCGCAGCAAGACCAAGCCAACCAATCGGAGACCTATTACATCATTCCGCAGTTTTTGCCCGAATTCCAGCATAGTTTCAAAAACGTCCTGCTCGATCTGTTACCGTTCACCTTTTCGCTAAAATTCCCGGATTTCATGCACGAAGGGCGTATGTTTCAGTTCATTGCAACCTACGGCAAATACGCCATTGACAACACGGCTTACTGGAAATATGGGCTGTTGTATAACCATGAAACCAATAGTACAGCCACCAATACGCTCCGGGTGGTGGTGTTTTATTTGCCCGACAAACGGCAGTTAATGGTACACATCGAAGATAAAAAAGGCCGCAGCGACGTAGCACGTGAGTTGTTCGATTATTTCGTCTTCGAGATCAATCCTGTTCCGATAAGACCTCAACCCACGCTACCGTCGGCCCGCAAACAAGAAGGGGACAGCCTGGAAGCAGCCGATGAAAATATGGGCCAGAAAGAACTAAGCCCAATGCCAGATGACCAAACATATCGAAAAGAACTGAGTCGGAGTCGGGATTTTGAGAACCTGAAAATGCCTGTTCATCTTTCTACCCAATCGCCTTATTTTTTCGATGTCGTTGAAACCGCAAAAAATATCAAAGTCAATAATTTTTTTGGTGTGTGCGAGGATACGCAGCAACGGGTTAAGCTCAATTTTATGGCAATCAATTTGTTATCAACCGAAAACAGCCGAAAACTCAGAGTCTTCTTTTCGTATTCGCACAAAGACGAGCAGTATCGTAACGAATTAGAAACTCATTGCGCCATGCTCAAACGCAGCGGGCGCATTGAAACATGGCACGACCGGAAAATTGTAGCTGGCGAAGCCTGGGACGAGAAAATCAAAGACCAACTCCAACAGGCCGACATCGTACTGCTAATGATTAGCGCCGACTTTCTGAACTCCGACTATATCTGGGAACATGAATTAGGCATTGTCCGGGAGCGATACCAAAATCAGGACGGTATACGGCCTATCCCAATTTTCACTCGCCCCTGCGACATGAAAGACCTTGATTTTATGAAGTTGCAGGGCGGCCAACGCGATCACCAAAGCCAGCTCCCCTGGATTTCGTCAAGCCCCGACCGTGATAAAACATACATGGATATTGTTAGAGAGATCAGAAAATCCATAGAATCCATGCGGTGAGTTGGGCCAATTAACCAACCCCTCACCGACCCCACCACCGGCATTACCATTGACCTCAAAAAGTTTTTCGGTAGGCTCAAAACGCATCCGTCAGCCCAAAAGTCGGTTTGATGGTTTGCCACTTTCCGCGTGTGAAATTAGGCATTGGCAGGTAGCGTGGTGGTGCGCCGTTGCGACGGAAGCCCGCAAGCCTGATGTAGAGAATGAAAAGTTTGCAGGCTACCAGCCCACGCTGCCTGCCATATCCTAAAATAAGTATCTTTACTCTAAACTTTCTCCCATTCCCATCATGCCCCCTGCCAACCCCGAAACCCGGCCCAAGCAAGAC
>JAJAYX010000795.1 GCA_026785985.1 Rudanella sp.
GCAGATTGACCGCCTGACCTGCGAACTGAATTTGCCGGGTTGCCTCCCACCGATTCTACCGCCAGTACCGACCATACGCCCTGTCTTAGTGAAAATTATGCCGTTAGGGGGCTTTGGCGCTATTAATCCTGTTCTGATAAAAGGCATCGGAGGAGCCGAAGAAAGTACACTTGTGTCGCCCCATTTTATGGCGGGTAGCCAGATCAATTTTATTTCTCAAAAGTGGCCTGTCAGCGCAAGAGTGAGTATCCAGTATGCAAATTATCGACTCTTCACGGCGGCAATAGGTTCTGAAATTCGGGAGGATTTCATTTTTCGTACCATCCAAATCCCGTTATCCATCAAATTGCATAGCCCACCCAAACCGAGCCAGTTAGGAAAAACCAGACCTTATGCCCACTTAGGTTATGTACTGACACAACGGCTCTCATTTACGTACAAAAACTATTCGACTGATCAAAAATATACCGGAAGAGAGTTTACAGTAAATAGGTTTTCACCGCTCAATGCTGGATTCGGCATCGAAAAGAATAGAGAACGGTGGGGCTTCTGGGCTGATTTAACCTATCAGACCTTGCGTGACAATGTTTTTAGGGAGAGTTATCCGTTGGCTCTGGAAAAGATTGATGCAGCTTTCCTATCAATAGGTCTCCGCTATGGTTGGTAACTACTTTTCTATTTTACCACGACATCAAAACTCACATCCAAATCCGACGTGCCCGGCGTGGCCGTACCATTTTTGACGTTGGGCTGGTGGCGAAGCACCACGTTCAGTTTGCCCGAACTGACCGCGCCCGTTGTTACGTTGTTGGTGAGGCCAACGGGGTAGGGGCCGGGAGCTGGGTTCGTGTCGCGGTCGGTGGGAGTAATGGTCAGGTTCAGGCCGGTGGTGGGTTTATACACAAACAAGTGTTCGTTGGCTTCCGTTTTTATGGCCGCCGAGATGTCGGTGACGGGTGTTTTGGTTTTGTCGCTCAACAAAACCCGCATCGAATAGGCCGCATTGGGTTTCAATGATACCGTAGCTGATGCCGAATTCGGTTGGGTTCCATCGGCCGACAAGCCGTCGATAGTAGCCGTAATGATTTCAGTCGCAGCAGCTTTATTCGTAAATTCTATCGTGACCGTGGTAATGCGTTCGTTGTCCTCGGTCGGGTCAACGTTTTGTTCGTCGCGGTTGCAGGCACCTGCCAGCAACGTAATGGCTGTGAGCCAGAGAAGGGGTTTTTTGAACATGGTATTATGGGGATTAAAAAGTTGTTTTTACTTTCAGACTAACATTCCTCCCCGGCTCGTTGGTGAAGTAGCGGAACCGGTTCAGGTAGTCGCGGTAGGCGGTGTTCAGGAGGTTGGCCCCAGTCAGAATCACGCTTAGGGGTTGCTTGCCGACTGAAACATTCAGGCCCGTTTCGGCACCCAGCAAAAAGTAGCCGGGTGGGGGAGGGGCAAAGTCGCCCCGGAACACCGGAACGCCATTGGTCACCTCGCTCGACACGGCGGGCACCCGGTTTTGCCGGGCCACCGCCAGCCCGCTTACCTGCACATAAAGCCCTGATACACGGCCAGTCTGTTCATGAAAATCATAGCGAACACTGTTGTCCATGCGGTTGGGCGGCACCAGTACGAGGTAGTTTCGGTTGGTTTTGTCATACGCCCAAAGAAGCGAGGTTTTGGAAGTCAATGTGAGTTGTTGAGTGAGGTTGTAGCTTACTGAGGCATCGACTCCCCGGAAAGTCGCCTGCACCTGATCGTAGCTGTAGGCCGGGAAGGCTCCCCGCTGTCGGATGGCGGGAATAGAGTCGGGTTTGAGGTAGATATAGTTGTTAATCAGGTTGTTAAACAGGCCGATTTCCGCCGTGAGCCGCTTCCCCGAATAGGCCAGAGCCAGGTTGCCATTGTAGGCTTGTTCGGGTTTCAGGTTGGGGTTGCCGCGTTCGTAGGCCACCCCACTTTGGTGCAGACCATTGGCGTAGAGATCGCTCGCGTTGGGTGCCCGCCAGGCCGTGCTGAGATTGGTGGTCAGCGTTACGTCGGGCCGAATCTGGTATGAGATTCCCAGCGATCCATTGGCATTGTCCCACTGATGCGAGCGGGAATAAGTCCGGTTCGTAGTTTCGTCTAAGAAATAAGCCTTGAGGGTTCGGATGTCATAGCGAATGCCCCCTTCGATCACCCAGCGGTTGCGAGCGTAGCGTTCGATGGCGAAGCCGCCCAGCGCATTGGCCCGGTAGTTTGGAATCAGAAACAGATACCGCCGAACGTTGCCCTGAGTAAGCGCATTCACTCCTACACTCCCCGACCAGATGCCCTCGAAACGGTCGCGTTTGGTGGGATGTTCCCAGATTAGATCGGCTGTTTGAGTGTTCAGTTTCAAGTACAGTTCCGGGGTTTCAGAGCGGCTAAACGACAGTAAATCAAATTCTTCGCGCACATTTTGCTGTTGGGCCGCTGTAAAGGTCAACTCGCCGAAGCGTTCGGAGCGGTAATAGGCTCTCCCTTTGATCAACTGGTGCTGAACGTTTTGGTAGGGGCGGCCCAGATCATACGAAAAACCCGGTTGAGCAATTGGTTCGGCCCGGGCAATGGCCGAGTACAAGTCGCTCAGACTGCCCACCTGCGCCCCCCGGAACAAGCC
>JAJAYX010000796.1 GCA_026785985.1 Rudanella sp.
CAACGCGCTAACCGACTCTCCCGACAACATTCCGTGTGCGGGTCAGTTTCGGATGGTGCAACCCCTGCGCGTAACGGCCATGCTCGACAAAGCCATGCTCCAACGGCTCGAACGCAAAGCCGCCGATGTCAAAGCGATCTATACTACCACGCAGGATTGGGAAGAAACGACCTATCGGTTGCTGGCCATAAACCTGGGCTTCAAAATCAACGCCGATCCAATGGCCCAACTGAGCCGGGCTGTTCCTCAAAAAGCGTTGATGAAACACCGCGACTCCGTGCTGCAAATTGAGGCTATGTTGTTCGGAACCAGTGGTTTACTCGATGTTGTTGAAAACGAAAATGATAACTACGTCGATGAACTCCGGCGCGAATACCGATTTTTGGCGGCTAAATATGGCCTGATAGAGAAACAGTTGCCCGCCCACGTCTGGAAATGGGGGCGACTTCGGCCCGCTAACTTTCCTACGCTTCGGCTGGCGCAGTTTGCCCGGCTGATGAGCAACCACGGCAGTTTGTTCTCGCTGTTTGTGGGCATGAACGATGCCCCAACCTTACTGAAAAAACTACAGGTGCAACCCACCGACTATTGGCAAAATCACTACCGTTTCGGAAAAACCACCGATAAAGCGGCTCCAACACTGGGTGTTGCATCGGCCACTAACGTCCTCATTAACACCGTTGCCCCATTGTTAGCCGCCTACGCTCATCACCGCGACCGATCCGAATATATTGACCGGGCCATTGCCCTGCTCGAACAACTCCCTCCCGAAAAAAACACGATTACCGAAGGCTGGAAGACTTTAGGGTTGAGTGTTCGGTCAGCATTTGATTCCCAGGCTTCTATTGAATTGTTTAACTCATTTTGCACCCCTAAAAAGTGCCTGAGTTGCCAGATTGGAGTCAGTTTGGTAGGACGCAAATAAAAAACGGGCAAAGTCTGAAAGACTTTACCCGTTTCAGTATTCGCTGAATAGGCGATCTGTTTTTTGTTACTGAATCTGAAACCGCAATCGGGCCGTATGAACCTGATTTGGTTCTGTTTCAGCTACAGTTACTTTAATACCCGTGAGTTGGCGGGTCAAGTCCTGATTAAGTTGTTTATTGGCTGTCAGTACCTGCACGTCACTTACCCTGTTATTGCCATTGATCTTGTACTGAACCATGACAACACTATTTTGGGTGGCTCCCTGAAGTGCATCAGGATAGCTTAGTTGGGTGCTTAATTGCTGTTCTACTGTAGTAGCAGATACTTTTGCCTTACTCTTGTTTGAAAGCCGAGGATTGGCAAAAACTCCCACTGACAACAGCACAACCAAGGCGAAAGAAACAATGGTAGTCTTCATGTTGTGTAAAGCTTTTAACTGTGATTAAAAAATCCAAACCCAGCCGGTTCGTCCATTTATAATGAGCATGATGCTCTGATGTGTTAACCGAATGTTATCACAATGTTATCACAATGTTACGCAAATGTTATGTAAATGTGAAGTCAATGGCATGGATTTAATTAATTTATCCTGATTTTACGGGCTTTAACCAATAAAAACCCTTCTAAATAAATAAAAATGAGGTTAGTTTTACTTTATATCATGGCCGCGTTATACATTTTTGCGGGCATTATGCACTTTGTTAAACCGGACGGCTATCTGGCTATGATACCGCCTTATCTGCCCGCTCACAAAGCCCTGGTTTTCGGGAGTGGCGTTGTCGAGATTATATTAGGAATTGGCCTGTTGTTTCCGGCCACGCGCTCATGGTCGTCTATCGGTCTGATTCTGTTGCTGATTGTAGTGTTTCCGGCTAACATTTATATGGCCACTTCGAGCCGCTTCCGTAAACTTCCTCGTTGGCTTGTTTGGGGCCGTTTGCCGTTGCAGGGCCTACTGATCTGGTGGGCGTGGCAGTATGTCTGATATCAAAAAGCTTACCTGATGCTATTCAATCTCAGCAACGAGCGATTGCCAGACCAACTGGTTTCGGAAGCAGATACGGAACTTGCTGACTTAGAAGACCGCGCCTGCTCCAAGGCTTCCAAAAACATCCGGCTACACTCCTGTTGCCACAGGCGAAACCGGTCGTTCCGGCGAAAATCATGCTGAGGCAGGTAATTCAGCAGGGTATCAAAATCGAGGGTATCAGAAGCCACGCCTACGCCCGCCCGCTGACCATCGAGCGCATTACAAATTTGCTCGTAATGGTTGGGTTGAGGCATCATCAGCACGGGTTTACCCAAATAAAACGCTTCGCAAACCGACTCGAAACCAGCAGTCGTTACTACGGCCCGGCAGTGCTGCATAGCCTCCACAAACCGTTGACCATCGAGTTGGTGATGTATCAGTGTAGAATCTATCACCTCATCGGGAACGGTGGTGGCTGGGTTAAAAAATCGAATCGGCACTTCTGGATGTTGCCGGTGAGCTTCAGTAAGGCGCGTTGCCAAACCGGCTTGGGTTAAATAGGCCAGCCAATAGTTTCCCAGGCCAGGTTTGAGACTCGTGACCTCTCGCCGAAGCAGGGGTGGCACCACCCGCACTCGTTTTTTGGGCACGTCGGGAAGCGAGTCGAACGAGAGAGCCAGCCGTTGAGTGGCCCCCAGCGAGGTAAGCCACGAATTACCCAAAAAAGCCCGGCGAGCCAACCATTTTTTAGCCGGAAACCGAAATGCCGGATGAAAAGCCAAATATTGATGCGCCACACAAATCATGGGAACATTAGGGCGGTAACGCGCATAGGTCAAGCCCCCCAATAATTCATAGAAGTTCACGACTAAATCGGGCTTGCGCCAATTGATGGAATCACGAACCTGCCGAATGCTTCTGGCAAACGTTCGACCCTGACGTAGGGTTGCCAGCATGGTTTTCACCATGAGCAGTTCGTTGGTTTTGGGGCTATACACCAAACCAGGGCTGTTTACCGGCTCAATTTCGCCTTGAAAAGCAGCCAAAAAAAAGGCCGGAACCGGACGAACCGGCGTTACACCAACTAACGCACCGACAACGGTATGCCCGGCGGCCCGGAGAATTTGAGCCAACGAAATGGCC
>JAJAYX010000797.1 GCA_026785985.1 Rudanella sp.
CCGCCCTGCTGTAGTCTCCCTGACCGTATAGAGCGTTGGCCAACCCCAGCCGGGCCGAGGCAAAAGCAGTACGGTCGCCACTGTCCAGATACGCCCGAAATTGCGCTTCCGCTTCGGCAAATTGCCGCATTCCGAGCAGGGCATTCCCCACCCTAATGCGCATCACACGCCCGTAGGTTTCGTTGGTCAACAGGGTGTTATAAGTCGTTAAAGCTCCGGCGTATTGCCCCTGAGCCAGGGCCAAATCGGCCCGCAAAAGTTGGGCTGTTGTGCCTGCTCCACCCGTATCGAGGGCGCGGGAAGCAGCTTCATACTTTCTCAGCTGATAATAGGCCAGGGCTATATTAGTTGCTTTTGTGGCCGACCATTCGGGCCTTGCCGGGGCCAGTTGCAGCGTTCTAACCCCCTTTTACCACTGCCCCATTCGGCATTGCAACAGCCCCAGGTTTAGTTGAGCATGAGCAAACGACGGTTGACCAGAAAGCAGGATGGCCGCTTCTTCCAATCGTTTCAGTTTACCAAGCACCAATGCCCGGTTGTAGGCTATAGTATCCGAAGGACGCACTTGCCAAACCCGATTTAGCATCAACAGGGCAGCTCCGTTTTTATTGGCCCGGCTCATCTCAATGGCCGAATTATTCAGGTAGGGAAGCGGGTCTTTAGGGGCAACGGGTCGGGTATTTTTTTTGGTACTTGTCAGCGAAACAGGCTGATCGGGGGAGATTAGTGCAGGAGAAGTATGGGTTCTTCCCACAGGTTGACTTATCCCCGGAAGGGGGCAGGAAATGATTAAACTCACCAATAAGCACACAAAACAAATTTTTATCATATTACAAACATACAGACTAAACAAAGCCATTTCTCAAAAACTCTGCCTAAAATCACTAACCGCTGCGTTCAGAAAAATCGTAACTTTGACAATATGGCTACTAAATCCGTAACACAACCGGCACTGACGGTCTCAACGCTCGATTTTATGCGCGATCTGGCGCAAAACAATAACCGCGATTGGTTTCAGGCTAACCGCAAACGCTACGATGCCGCCAAAACAGAGTTTACCGCTTTTGTGGGGCAGGTCCTGGAAAACGTGGCGGCCTTCGAGGCATTGCCCAATACTGATCCTAAAGACTGCATTTTTCGGATTAACCGCGACGTTCGGTTTTCTAAAGACAAGGCTCCGTACAAACAAAACCTCGCGGCTGCCATTGGCCCCGGTGGGCGGCATTCGGGCCGAATCGACTATTATTTTCATATTCAACCAGGCGACGAATCGTTTGTCGGCGCGGGCATGTGGCAACCCACCCCCGGAAATCTGGCCAAGTTTCGCCAGGAAATCGATTATAATGCCGAGTCGCTGACGGACATTATCGAGGCCCCTGATTTCCGGGTTTACTTCCCCGAAATGGCCGGGCAATCGACCAAAACAGCCCCCAAAGGCTACACGGCTGATCACCCGCATATTGACCTGCTCCGGCGAAAAGAACTGTTTTTTATGCACCACTACACCGACAAAGATGTTCTGAAACCCAACTTTTCCGACGAACTGACTAAAGGTTGCCAGTTGATAAAGCCCTATTGCGATTACCTGAATTATTTGTTCTACGAAGAAAAAGAAGAAGCGGTAACGCTCTGAGACACTTATGAACAAGTCCCTTAAGTTATTCCTGCTGGCCACTGTCCTGACCCTTTGCAGACTGGGCACATTTGCCCAAACCACGCCAACGGCCAAGCTACTGCCCGGTTATCTGTATCCGGTAGAGACCACAGTGCCCAACAAAAAAATCTACATCTGCGGGCAACGTCCGGTCGATTTGCAGGGGCAGGTTGTAGCCAAAGGCGACCTGAACGCCCAACTGACGCTAATCTTTGCCAACATTACCACAACTCTCGGCGCAGTGGGTATGTCGGCAGCTAACATCCGCCAGATTTCATACCGCGTTACCGATTCGGGACAGAAGGCTAATGGCGACAATGGTCAGATTATCAACACGCTAGCGGCCCAGTATTTTGGCCAGAACAAGGTTGATTTACCATCGATTTCGGAGATCAAAAACGTCCCTCTCCAGGTCGACAAAGATGTTGTGATCGAAGTGGAGGTGGTCGCGATTAAGGAATAAAAAAAATCATCTATGATATATAAAGCCACTCCCAAACGTCGCCATCGTCGGGGTCGGTTACGGTGCTCACCAGGCACCCACACATAGCCGTGCCAACTCCCTGTTGCTGATAGGGTTCAAACGTGCCGTAGGCGATTTCAACGGTTCCATCAACTGGCTTGCCTTTGAATCCAGCCGCCCCCACCAACTCTCCATTCAGTTCGGCATAATAGCCAATCCAGGGAGGGACGAAACCAATTTTCGTATAATACTCAATCATCATTTCCAGGCTTTCATCGCAAACCGGGTTAACCTGAAACGCCTGATTTTCAGCGATATTTTCGTGAATTGGAAGCAGCTTCATGTGGATTGGTTGGATTATTCAGTTATCAGTGCAACACCTCAAAAACCAGATCTCGCAAAATATCGCTTTCCGACAGCGTCGGGCAGTCGATCCCTTTGCTCCGGGCATCGGCCCGTCGAACAGAGTGGATAATATCAGCGACTTTGGCAATGGGAAAGGTACGGGCGGCCTGAGCGTAGTCCCTGACAAAAAAAGGGTTAACCCCCAACACAGCGGCTAACCCTTTTTCCGACTGATCGCGGGAAGCCTGTACCAAAAGTACTTTGGCAAAGTAGCCATAGAGTTGAGCCAGAATCACTACAAGCGGGTTATCTTTAGGGTTGCGGCCCATGTAGTCAATAATGCGGTTGGCCTTCACCACATCCCGGGTGACGAGGGCTTTTTGTAATTCAAACACGTTGTATTCGCGGCTAATGCCCACCAGCCGCTCCACGGTGGCGGCCGAAATCTCCTCGCCCACGTGTAGATTCAGCAAGATTTTGTCGATCTCACCGGCCATCCGTTTCAGGTCGTTTCCTATGTTGTCGGCCAGCAGTTGACAGGCTTTGGGACTGATTTTAACGCCCTGTTTGTGGCAATAATCGGCTACCCAGTCAACTAATTTATTTTCGTATAGTTTCTTGATACCAAGCAAAACGCCCACTTTCCCAAAGGCTTTCACCCATGTTTTCCGCTCGTCAACACCCGATTTTCCATCTTCTTTGTTGAAGCACAGCATCAAAATCGTACTGCTCAGGGGTCTCAGGGCGTAATCTTCCAGCAGTTGCAGGCTCGATTTATCGGTGAGGCCAACCAATTGCTGGGCTTCTTTCACCAGTACCAACTGTCGCTCGGCCATAAACGGATACCGGCGGGCATAGTTGATTACAGCTCCCACGTCGGTCTCTTTCCCGAACAACACAAACTGGTTAAACCCTTTCTCGGCAACAGGAACGGCCACTTTTTCCAGCTGATTGGCCAGCAAGTCGAGGTAATAGGGTTCATCGCCATGAATCAGATAAACGGGGGCAATGCGTTTATTGCGGATTTCTTTCAGCAGGTTTTCAACAGCAGGAACCATGATCAG
>JAJAYX010000798.1 GCA_026785985.1 Rudanella sp.
ACTTTGGCGGGCGCGACCACAGCACCGTTATCCACGCCATCCAGTGTGTGAACGATATGATGTCCGAAAAGCCCGAAACCCGCGAAGCTGTGACGAAGTTGACGGCGTTTTTCAAGTAATTAGTGATTCGGTAATCAAGGTAACTGATTGTTAGACCATGACAATACATAGTTTGTCCCGTTCTGCTATCAACCCCGAAGCCTGGAACCGCTGCCTTGATTCGTCTCCAAATCGCATTATCTATACCTACACCTGGTACTTGGATGCCGTTACAAACCTGCCTGACTGGCGATGGGAGGGGCTTATTTTACGTGACAAATCCGGCGATTATCGGGCCGTTATGCCCGTTCCACTTCGGCACAAGTTTGGGGTTTGGGTGGTTCATCAACCGCTGTTTTGTCAGTTTCTGGGTGTGTTCGGGGCCAAAATAACCCCTGATTTGGTGGAGGCTTTCGCCCGTACCTTGCTGAAAAAATACCGCTACGGCTCTATTTTTCACGTAAAGGGAAGCCCAGCTTTTGCCGAGATGGAACGGCAAACGTTCAATAGTCAACAGGCTCACACGCACCTGCTCGACCTCTCCAACTCCTACCAAACCATCTACGGGAATTATTCCTCTGATACCCGGCGGCATCTCCGGCAGGCTCAGGCCGCGCAATGGCTCGTGCAGGAATCAACCGACCCCGTGCCCCTGCTTGCCCTATTTCGGAAACACCACGCCCATCAAATTCCGGGTGGCGTGGGCGACTGGGCCTATGGTCTGTTTGAAAATCTGTTTGGCGAATTGCAAAAACGGGGATTAGCCACACTCCAGTATGCAACCCGAGCCGGAAGAATTGAAGCCGGAGCAATCTTTATAGAATCTGATAACCGACTCATTTACCTGTTCAATGCAGCCTCCGAGCTGGGCCGAAAGCATCACGCCCGGACGCTCCTGATCGATGGCATCATTCAGCAACAGGCCGGGCGTGATGGGATCATTTTTGATTTTGAAAGCCCCGAAAAAGAGTCGGTGGCGCAGTTTTATCAGGGATTTGGGGCAACAGAGTCGCCGTTTTGTGCGGTACGCTGGAATCGGTTGCCGTGGCTAATGCGTGTCGGCAAGTCCCTGACCTGCCAACACGCATTAACGAAACTTCGGGGCCACTTTCAGGCCGTCGAACCGCTTAATATCCATCTCTAACGAGCCGATGGCGAGTTCGACTTCGATTTTCATCGGTACTTTATTAATATCGTCGGACACCCAAATTTTGATCGACTCTTCATCCTTGAAAAAGCCATTGGCGGGCATCATCGGATTCAGGCGAATGGCATTGATCTTGCCAAATTTGGTCTTGATCGTTTCCTTGCCCCGGTATTTCACCCGAAAATTATATACCTGATCATCGTAGAAAGCAGGCACCTCGACAATTTGACCAATGGGCAATTTGCCAAAATCGATCGTGCGCAGGAAATAGTAGCTACTAACTATATCATGCACATTATCAGGCACTTTAAACACGTCGCGTTCGGTGCGTTCTTCTGCTTTGGCGGTGTTGGCAAAATGGTTGAAGGTTACATTTTCCTCTTTCCGATACTTGTTTTCCTGGATGTTGGCGTAGAACCGCTGGGGTAAAATGGCCGAGGTGTCGATATAGGAACGCCAGGTATCGCGCACCCGCGTCACGAGATCGAACGTGCCGGTGGTGCGGCCAAACACATCGACTTTATAGCAGGGTCGCTCGTTCACTTTGTAGAGCGTAGGGGCCACATCAATAACCGCTTCGGCGGCATTGATAAAGCCATAATGTACCCGATATTCGATATGCTCGCCCGGTCCGAAACTGGTGTTGACCACGCGCCGGTAGGTGTTTGAGATGCCGTCATACGCATTCACAAAACCGAATGCGACGATAGCTGCCAGACTTATCCCTGCCAATACTTTTTTCATAATCAAATATAGAATGCCTAATGTTGACTGGATAACAACAGAATTACTGAACTGTCATTTTTCGTTATCCACTGCTCATTATTCATTGTTAAAGTGATGGATATGTTGCTTTCAAATGAGACAAATAAAGCGCGAAATTCCCCCTGAACTTTTGTTCAAATTCCTGCCGAAAGCGGTTTTGCTGTTTCCGGTAGGTCAGATACCCGACAAAGTACGCATTGTTGGGTAGGTTTAGTTTGTTCCACCGTCTCTTTCGCTTAAGCGGCTCGCTTCTGCTGTCGGTCAGCGTGTCGGAAGCAACCACAATCTGCTCAATTGTTGACCATTTCAGTTGTTCTTTGACCGCTACTGATGCCGTAGGTTTAAACGACCGATACAAACTATCCAATATTTTAGCCCCCCGAAGCACATGCTCGTCATACCGTTCATAGAATCCTTTCGACGCTAAATAGTCGCGGTATTCAGAGCTGTTACTTCCATAACGACCCGCCAGAAACCGTAGTGCCCCATACTCACCGACAAAGTCGGCCAAATTTTCGTTGTATTCCAAACTATTTTTTACAAACAGCGTGCCGTGCGTCAACTCATGAATAATCAACTCGGCCAAACTGCCGGGGTCACGCCCGGTCATGCTCGACAGGATCGGATCATTCAAAAACCCCAACGTCGACCAGGCCGATACCTCGCCCACCCGCGTATCAAAGCCTTCCCGTTTCAACTCGGCTACTGCCGAATCGGCCCGGTCTTTCTCGAAAAAACCTTTGTACGAAAACGTACCGATTACCGGAAAAGACCACTCCCTTGCTTTCAGTTCGTAAGGCGGGGCCGCGGTGATGACCCACAAAATAGGCTTACCCTGCTGATCGTAATAACTCAAATAACTCCCCGATGGATCAAGCGTCAATGAATCAACGGCAAAACGCCTGATTTCGCCGATCAGTTCTATTTTTCGCTTCACCGAATCGGGCACTACCGGGTTCTTCAGTACCGTCTCTACGGGTTCGGTATTCCACAAAATACGCATCTGCCCCCGCGCCTGCATCCAGCCGTAACTGACCAGTTCATGCTGCCAGATACAGAGAGCAATCAGAACGAGAATAATACTAAGAGCAATTTTTTTGAGCATTGGTTGTAATACGTAGTCAAGATAGGCGAAAAATCGGCAGCCATGCGGGGTAAGTATCAATAACCTGCTATCTTTCAGGCTATTTACCACCTAATTTAATTGCTACACATGCCTTACGAATTTGAATGGGACTCAGGCAACCTCACAAAAATGGAGAAAGTGAGTGCCAGTGGGCGACATTTTTCCATTAGCGAAATTGAGAGCGTGTTTTATGACCACCTTGCCATAACTTAAACAACCTACAGCGACCCCATTTCAGGTGAAGAACGGTACATTACATTCGGCATGAGCAACCAAAGTCGAGTAGTAATTATCTTCGTTGTTAGAACAGGTCGTATCAGGGTCTTTAATGTGTGGAAAACAAAGGGTTCTAAACTCAAAGAATATCATGCCCAGAAAGCTAACTAATATCGTCAAAAACTCATTCGGCGTTAAGTCAACGCTCACAAATGAAGCCATAAAACAGCTTGAAGAATATCCACAGGCAAAACAAGTCTCTCTGGCTGACATCGTTGCTAAAAGCAAAGCAGAAACGTCGGTAACATCGCTTGCGGGGCAAGCTTAAGCCCCCCTCTATTCCAACGCCTGATACACAGTTGACCGGAATTTCCGAACCACTTCGCCGTAGTGGGCGTAGGGATGTACGTTCATGAAGACGAGCATGATCAGGTTTTCTTTGGGGTCGATGGTATATTCAGAGCAGTACATACCGCCCCAGGTGTAAGATTTGTAGTGAATTATTTTGCCGTTTCGGGCCACAAACGTCACGAGGTTCGGTGCTCTACCGGAGTATCATAAAGCCTTGCATGAGGTCGTCAGGACGTTTGAGCCGGTCAACGAAGAAGCGCCAGATTTGGCCGGGGTGAACGATTGAGGGACTGGCTGGGCAAAGCCGAGTTGGGCAGCCAGCAGCAAGGTAAGAAATAGCTGTTTCATTTCCGGTATTCCAACATGCCGCCAATCAGGTTGCGGACGTTGGTAAAACCGTTTTCCTCTAAGATTTGCTGTGCCCGCGCACTTCGGGCACCAGACCGGCAATGCACAATCACTTCCTCCTCTTCCAATCCGTCGAGTTCATCCATCCGGTAGGATAATTCGCCCAACGGAATCAGGGTGGCATCGATATTATCCTCGGCATATTCATTCGGCTCCCGAACATCGAAAAGATTCAGTTTCTCGCCTTTACTTAGACGCTCTTTCAGTTCCTGTACAGTTATGTCCATGATTTATAGATTTACTTAACTACCACTACCCGCTGCACGTTCGACCGTTGCCCGTCAGACAGGCGAAACAGGTAGAGACCACCGGGCAGGTTGCTCACATCGGCGGATTGCTGACCGCGAGCAGGTTTAATATCGTGCAACACGCGACCGCTCAGATCCATCACTTCAATGCGGTTGAGGGTTGTATTGTCCCAACTGATTTGGCCCGTTGTTGGATTCGGGAATACCTGCAACAACGGTAATTTTTCTTCAACGGGTGTTGCCGTAACCACTTGCGATAAAGTTCCACCCATGACAGGACGGAGCATGACGGCCCCCCGCAGCGCCAGCGCAGGCGACGACAGGTTGGCATCCCACTGTGCCCCCGGTGCCGAGCGGTAGAAAATCTGATTCCCGAAAGGGCTATTCTTATCTAAACCAATCCGTACCAGCGAGTTAACTTCACTACTAATCTGTTGCCAACCCACAAAAATGGTATCTTTCACAGCCAGCCCTTTATCGAAATTAAAGGCCACAAACCCATTCCGACTGGGAGCATTCTGAATCTGAAACCCCCGCGTCAGCAGTTCCTTACCGGGTTTACCGTTGCTATTGGCATAGACCGTAACAATAAACCGCTGCCCCGTCTGATCGAGTCCAAACGGCACTAACGAAGCCATCACGCCCGTCATTACATCTTCTTTATTTAATACAAACCGCACGGCTACGCGCTCTAAGCGGCCAATCTGAATGGCGTATTCTGCCGTGCCATCGTCGTATGCGTAGTAATTATCCAGCACCGTGGTGGTTGAAATGGTATCGTTTCGGCGGAGGTTAACCGTCGGAATAGACGGGTTCTGATCGTCGGTTGTCAGAAAGTCAAACTTGTGTTTTAAAACCACACGGGCAGCACCCGTAGCCCCGGTCACGGGTGTCAGCCGGACGCTTTTTCGTTGCGAAGCCAGCGACGGCACCAAATCGGGACTTGCCTGCTGGAAGGTCTGAATAACCCGTCCTGTTACCAGATCGGTATTCGTGAATTTATACGACGTAAAGTTGAAGTTGTTGAACTGATTCGTAATATCCGTACTCAGCGAATCAGCCGTTTCTGCCGTCGGGTTCACCAGGTATTGTGCCAGTGGCATGGCTGTGTAACGTCTTAAAAACGAGGGGCCAATGGCCTGCCGGGTTGTTATGTCTTTAATATATCGGTCGGTGCTGGAGCGTCCCTTATTCAAAAACAGGTAGTCGATATTCCAGTTATCGTAGGGGCCGGACTGCCGCCCAAAAGACCTGAACCGAAACTGAAACGCCGGGTGCAGAAACCGCGCATCCTTCACGGCGACAAACGCCTGTGGAAAATTCAGATTGGGCTTGCCGCCAACCTTAAACCAGACCATTTCCCAACGGCCCGTATTGCTTAAAAACTCTAATTTGAGAGAATCAGCAGGGATTTGCGCACTTACTCCCGATTCCGGCAGTTCGCCCAATCCCTGAATTTGCCAGTAGAAACTCAGATACACCGAATCACGCGGAACAAGGATGCCAAGGTTGATTGGCAGCGAAGTCAGGGTATCGGTATATCCCTGTGTCATCACATTATTGAGTTCATAGGGCTGTCCATCGGCCCGCAACCCATCGAAGGTGGCCACATTCACCGAGGGGTGATTAATGGGCATTGTGTTGTTTACATATACTCCGCTGCCCGGAAGCCACAACCGGCTATCAGGCCGCCCGTTGACGGCGGTCGAGAAATCATCAAAATAGGGCAACGCCAGCGAACTGCCCGTTTGAGCAAACGTCCCCGTCGCCATTAGCATCATCCAAAGGCAAACCCCAAAACCTGTAATCGTTTTTATCATAGTATATATGTCCCTACAGATTATCGTCCTGTTCAACAGGGCCAACAACCCACAGATCAACGGTTTCGCCCACTCGGATACGCTCCCCCCGATTGGCTTCGGGCCGCTGCCGCACCACGGTGCCGACTTCTTTTTCGGGATCATCTACGGAGATAATCGTGCCAATTTGCAGATCGGAACCACGAATAAGCGTTTTGGCTTCATCGAGGGGCATACCAACAACGTCCGGGAGGGTAAATATCGTATTGCCCAATCCGTCGCCAATATGCAGGTCAATTTTGGAGCCTTTGGCCACGGGCGTACCGGGGGCAATTTCGCGCCCGTTCACAAATTGTTTCAGCACCGAATTCTTGGCAATATCCGGCACGTAGGTCTTCTGCCCCACTTCCAAACCAATTGAGCGGAGCGACAATTCGGCACTCCGAAACGTCAGGTCTGTTAGCTTCGGCATCGGAATCGACGGAGCCGTCCGTTTGGTAAGGGTAATATAAATTTTGCGGCCTTCTTTCACCTTGGCGCCCGACCGGGGATACTGTCCCTGCACCGTAAGCGGTTCGGCACCGGCCACAAACGTACAATCGCTCACTTCATAGCGGAGGTTCCGGTCATCGAGATACGATTCGAGTTCGTCCAGGCTCATCCGCGACAAATCGGGAACGGTGATAGCCTGCCCGTGATTCGTGGAAAAGGGCAACCAAAAAAAGAAGAAACCCAAAAACAGGGTGATTGCGAGGGCAGCGATAATGCCAATATGAATCAGCAGGTCAGTTTTGCTTCGGGTGCTGATTTTAGCCATTCAGGGTGGGGGTTTGTGGCAAAACGCCATAATCCACAAAATTAGTGTAATGTGGTTGGTCAACGGTAGCCCGCCAGCATTTTTTTGATATACTTGCCTACAATATCAAACTCCAGGTTGACAAGATCGCCCACCCGCAATTCGCGGAAGGTGGTGTGGTCGTAGGTATAAGGAATAATCGTAACGCGGAACGTATTGTCGGTGGAGTTAAAAACCGTCAGGCTCACGCCATTAATACAAATCGACCCTTTTTCGACCGTTACGTTTCCGCTTTCGGGGGCATATTCAAAATCATAGAGCCAGCTCCCGTCCAGATCCTGTACGTTCGTACAGCGGCCCGTCTGATCCACATGACCCTGCACAATATGTCCATCGAAGCGACCTGTAGCGGGCATACACCGCTCCAAATTGACCCGATGACCCACCTGAACCTGCCCCAGGTTGGTCTTTTTCAGTGTTTCATCAACCGCAGTCACGGTATAGGCATTCCCTGAAACGCTCGTCACGGTCAGGCAAACCCCGTTGTGGCTCACACTCTGATCAACTGTCAATTCCGTCGCCATCGACGACTCAATCGTGTAGGTGAGGTTGGTTCCCTCTGCCTGAATGGCGGCAACCCGCCCGGTGGTTTCAACGATTCCGGTAAACATATATTAGGATATCGTGGAGACGCAAAATATTGCGTCTCTACATGGTCATAACCACAAACAGCGAACTCCCAAAAGGGGTTCGGGGCAGCAGGGTTCCTTCGGCCTTCACGAGTCCGTAAAACAGGTTATTCAGCCAGTTAGGGGGCAAATAAACATCGGAATGGGGTTGGTCGGCGGCTTGCCAGCCCAGACGGAGTTGCAGGTTTTGCCACTGCCGGATGGCCAGAATCAGGGGCGACAACAACAGGCTCCAATAGGTGGAATAATGTAGGTGAAGGCCCGTTCCAGGCAGAAATAGCTCCAGATCGGCCCGCACAAACCGGCGGGTGCTGCCCACGGCTAAATCGTGCGATCCCCGAAAAACATCGAACGCATTGTTATTGGTAATGAGCAAGCCACCGGGCCTCACCCGCCGGGCCAACTCCTGAACTACGCCACTCAGTTGCTCATTATTGAAATAGCAAAACACATCGTCGCACACCACCACGTCGAACGTTGCGGTTGTTGTGTCAGGGTGCCAGGTGTTCAGGTCCAGGAGGTTAAGCTGCGAAACAGTCAACCCGCGTTCGTGGCAGAAAGCCACCGCGTCCGCCGAGCCATCGAGTCCTTCGGTGTTGGTGTAGCCGCGTTCGCGGAGGTAGCTCAACAGGCCCCCGGTGCCGCACCCGGCATCGAGCAACCGAATGTCGGTTCGGGTGCCAAACTGCTTCTGAATAGCTCCCAACACC
>JAJAYX010000799.1 GCA_026785985.1 Rudanella sp.
GCCACCGGCCCCTACGAGGTCACTAACAACCTCAAGGGCCTGATCCTCATCGAGTTCCACAAAATGCACCAATCCACCACCCACGGCAAAACCCCTAGAAATAGCCAGACCAAATCCCCTGGCCCCACCCGTTACAATGGCAGTTTTGTTTTGAAGAGAGAACATAGAGAATGTAGAGACGCATATTTGCGTCTCCCCGCCGGATGGTTTTTGATGTAAATTGTTGCTTACGCAAATGAAACGCTAATGAAACGCAATTGAGACGAAAATGAAACTCTAATGAAACGCAATTGAGACACTAATGAGACGCAATTGAGACGCAATTGAAATGCAATTGAGACGCAAAATTTTGCGTCTCTACAAAGAGACTCCCCGTTTCCAGGGGATGAAATCGTCTTGACCTAATTGCTCGGCTTTGGTGGTTGTTTCACCGGAGGCCAACTGGATTAACCATTCCAGCAGCAAGTCGCCGTTTTGTTCAATGGTTTGCTCCCCGTCGATTACCGGGCCGCTGTCGAAGTCGATCCCGTCGGGCATTCGCCGGAGCAGGGCCGGGTTGGTCGAGATTTTCACGACCGGGCAAATCGGGTTGCCGGTGGGTGTGCCAAGGCCGGTCGTAAACAAAATCAGGTTAGTGCCGGAGCCAGCCATGCCCGTGGTGGCTTCCACGTCGTTGCCGGGTGTGCAAAGCAAACTCAGTCCCGATGCCACCACGGGTTCTGTGTAATCTAAAACGTCCATAATGGGGGCTATCCCGCCTTTTTTTGCCGCCCCCGCCGATTTGATGGCATCGGTAATCAATCCGTCTTTGATATTACCGGGCGAGGGGTTCATGTCGAAACCTGAACCGGCAGCTTCCGCCTGAGCGGAGTAGGTTTCCATCAGATTCACGAATTTGGCCGCTTTGGCATCGTCGGCGGTGCGATCGATCATGTCCTGCTCGGCTCCGCATAGTTCGGGAAACTCCGCCAGCACCGGTTTTCCACCCAACGCACCCAAAACATCCGACAAATGTCCAATAGCCGGGTTTGCCGAAATCCCCGAAAACCCGTCGGAACCGCCACATTTCAGGCCCACGCATAATTGGCTGAGGGGAGCCGGTTTGCGCTCCTGTTTGTTGACGTACGCCAAACCCAGAAACGTTTCTTTCACAGCCTGCGCCATGAGTGCGTACTCTGTGCCATCCTGCTGCTCATACATCAACAGTGGCTTGTCGAAATGCGGATTCTGGCGTTTTATTTCGGTTGAGAGCGTATCGGTTTGCAGGTGCTGGCAACCCAGACTCAATACCGTTGCCCCGGCCACATTGGGATTATTGATCATGCCGGCCAGCAACGCGCACAACGCCCCCGAATCCTGCCGGGTGCCCCCACAACCCATTTCGTGGGTCAGAAACTTGATGCCATCGACGTTGGGGAAAGCGCGTTTATGGCTATCGTTGTTGGGTAACGTATGATTTTGCTCCTGACTCACAAACGGCCAGGCGTGGCCCGGCTGCATCTTTTTGATAATGTCCAGATCACCGTGCTGATACAGGCTTACCAACTCGCGAACCTGATCGCGGTAGGTATCGGGTTGGGCATAGCCGAGTTCGCGCTCAAAGGCATCTTTCAAAATCAGGATATTCCGGTTTTCGCAAAACACCAGCGGCACCACCAGCCAATAGTTGCGCGTTCCCACCCGCCCATCCGACCGGTGATAGCCCATAAACGTCCGGTTTTGCCAACGCGACACATCGGGGGGTATGAACGAGTAGGGTCGCCGTTGGTCGAGGCCATAGCGATCGGCCTCGTGTTTGAGGTTAAACGTTGTAATGGGTTCGCCCCGTTGGATGGGCTGGGTGGCCCGGCCCACCGTTACGCCGTACATGTGAACGTGTTCGCCGGTTTGAAGGTCTTCGATTACGAATTTATGTTTAGCATCCACCCCAATAGGCAGGGTGTAGGATTCCTGATCGAAATCAATGGTGCTTCCGGCGGGCAGATTGCGGAGGGCCACAATCACGTTATCGTCGGGGTGAACTTTAAGAACCTGGGCAGGCATAATGTAAGAGCGTTGGATTTGGGACTGTTACCTGTGCCGAGAAGACGTTGAAACCCCGCATTTACCCCGCCTGTTCCGTAAAACTTAATCCGTATGTTTGTTTTACGATGAACCAATGGACACTTTCGGCCTGATTTTCAGCCCTGCTATGACGCTAACTGCCAACATTCTCGACCTGTTCGACCAACGTATTTATTACGGATCAATCCACATCGAAAATGGGCGCATTGCCCAGATTGAGCGCATGGGTAACGAGCGGCCCGGTGCGCCCTATGTGCTGCCCGGCTTTGTGGATGCTCACGTTCACATCGAAAGTTCGCTGCTGACACCCGCCCAATTTGCGCGGTTGGCCGTGGTGCATGGCACGGTAGCCACGGTGTCGGACCCGCACGAAATTGGCAATGTGCTGGGCGTGCCAGGAGTCGATTACATGATCGAAGATGGCAACCGGGTTCCGTTTAAGTTCTGTTTTGGCGCACCCTCCTGCGTGCCAGCCACCCCGTTTGAAACCGCAGGAGCCACCATCAGCGTGCGCGACGTGCGCGATTTGCTGGGTCGGCGCGACATTGGCTATTTAGCCGAGATGATGAATTTTCCGGGCGTTCTGAATGAAGACCCCGACGTGATGGCCAAAATCGCGCTGGCCAAAGCCTACAACAAACCCATTGACGGCCATGCACCGGGCCTTCGGGGCGACGATGCCCAACGCTACATCGACGCGGGCATGGAGACCGACCACGAATGCTTCACCTACGAAGAAGCCCTCGATAAAGTGCAGCGGGGCATGAACATCCTGATTCGGGAGGGTAGCGCGGCCCGCAATTTTGAGGCTCTGCACCCACTGCTGACTTATTATTCAGACCGGGTCATGTTCTGCTCCGACGACAAACACCCTGACACACTCGCTGAAGGCCATATCGACCAGTTGGTGGTGCGGGCCTTGCATAAAGGTCACAACGTCTGGAACGTGTTGCGAGCGGCTTGCCTAAACCCTGTGATGCACTACCGATTACCCGTTGGCTTGCTTCGCGAGGGCGACTCCGCCGATTTTATCATCATCAACGATATGGATCGTTTCCGAGTCATGCACACCGTGATAAACGGGCAGGTGGTGGCCGAAAACGGCAAAACCCTCATCCCCAATCTCCGCAGCGACCACCCCAACAGTTTCCATTGCTCATCCAAACAACCATCCGATTTTGTGGTGCGGGCCGAGCCATGCGACACCATCCGCGTGATCGAAGCCCTCGACGGGCAGCTTATCACCAACGAACTCCACCTCGAACCCACCATCCGCAACGGGCAGTTTGTGGCCGACCCCACCCGCGATTTGCTTAAACTGGTGGTAGTAAACCGGTATCAGGATGTACCCCCGGCCGTGGCCTTCATCAAAAATTTCGGATTAAAGCACGGGGCTTTAGCGTCCTCCGTCGGGCACGATTCGCACAACATCACTGCCGTTGGCTGCGACGACGACAGCATATGCCGCGCCGTGAACCTGGTAATCGAAGCAAAGGGAGGCCTCTCGGCAGTGACCAGTGAACAGTCCCGGCGGTGAACCGCAACAACCAACTGCCAGCCGTCAATGGCGAGTAAGGAATTTACAACAGAACCCATCAACGATACGTCACTGTTGGCTGTTGCGGTTCCCCACCGGGATTGCTCGCTGTTCACTGAGCACCTCCTCCCCCTCCCCGTTGCAGGCCTGATGACCGACGCTGACGGATATGAGGTAGCTGGTAAATATACTCAGATAGACCAGTTTGCTAAAAATGAGCTGGGCAGCGTTTTGGTGGCCCCGTTCATGACGCTTTCGTTCATGGCTTTACTGGTGATTCCCGCATTAAAATTGAGTGATAAAGGCCTATTTGACGGTAAACGGTTCTGTTTTACCAGAATATCTATGGCGTAGCGAGAAATTTTGCAAATTTTTAACTGGTTTCCTTGTATTCTTCAAAACATTATGGTTAAGTTTACAGGATTTCCTACAAAGCTCCAACCCCCTATTACTCAAATATGGCTCGCAATCGCAACCAGTCCGGTCAGGACGAAGAGCTGATGTGGAACCAGTTTCGTAGCGGCAACGAAACGGCTTTCGCACAGTTGTACAAAGACTATGTTCAAGTGCTCTATCATTACTGTACACACTTTGCCCAGGATAGGCCGCTGATTAAGGATTGCATTCACGACTTGTTCGTGGAACTATGGAAACACCGGGCCAACATCGGACCAACAACCTCGGTTCGGTATTACCTGATGGCCTCCATCAAACGGAAGTTGGTACGGCATCTGACTGCCGAACAGAAAATCAGCAGTCAGGAAGATGTCCAAACCGATCTCCTGCCCGGCTGCGACCCCTCTTACGAAGCCACGGTCATCTCGCAGGAAGAAGAAACCTTCGTGAATGACTGCCTCCACAAAGCCATCGAACGCCTGCCCCGCCGTCAGCGCGAAGCCGTTTATCTCCGTTTCTATCAGAACATGAGCAACGAGGAAATCTCGACCATGATGCAGATAAACATCCAGTCTGTTTACAATCTTATTTTTGGTGCTTTGAGTAATTTGAAAAAACATGTTACGCCTGACCGTGTCCGCTTATAACTGATTATCTCCTAAACTCCTGTTAACTCTCTGAAAATTGAAAAGCCCGGCCAATTGGCCGGGCTTTTTGCTGTGTACAAACTTATTTAAACTGTTGATCCAAAAAGAGATACCGCTCGCGCTTGCTTTCGGGTTCGGCGCGGGTAACCACATCAATATGCATCACCTGAACCGGAGCGTTACACGGGTTGACCGCCCCCGGTTTTCACGTGCATATCCACCCATTTCCAGGTGCTGAACCCAATAAACCGATCACCGGCCAAATCCGTTGCGGCCTGCGTGATTTCGGCATCGGTTTGGCCCGCATACAGTTTCATAGCTTCTTCGGCACGGTCGCCATACATTTTTTTCAACGCTTTGGCGTAATTTTCAGCCGTAGGTGGCTCGGCATCCAGAACAGAACGGCTATTATTTTCTTCGGAGTTCCAGCCTGCCAGCAGCGGCATCATTGCCTGTTCGACAGCGGCAACCGTCGCCACGGGCGATTTTGTCAGAAAAGCCCCGTCGATCACAACGCTGAACCTCAATGTTCCCGGTTTGGCGGTGGCTTCAAGCAGTTTCTCGGCGGGCATGGCCCGGAGAGCCACCAGCGAAGTAGCTGCCACCGATGTCGCAAAGCTTACACCCGTTAGTTCGGCCTCAGCCAACGCAGTCGGTGTCAAGATGCCCAGCAGTGAACCGCTTTCGCCAATAGCCCTCGCAAACAAGCCTTTGGAACCCGGCGACACCATCTGCGCACTCACCGAGGTTGACCCCGCCGATTCGCCCGCAATGGTCACTTGCATGGGGTCTCCCCCAAAAGCCGCACTGTTTTGCTTCACCCAACGCAAAGCCGCCTGCTGATCCATCAGACCATAATTACCCGATACTTTTTGGGGTGATTCCGTGGTCAGTTCGGGATGGACCATGAACCCAAACAAACCCAGCCGGTAGTTAACGGTGATGGCCACAACGCCCCGCCGGGCCATGCTTTCGCCATCATAACGCGGCTCCGACCCATCGCCAGCCATATAACCGCCCCCATAGAAATAAACCAGAACGGGCAGTTTCTCTTTGGCCGATTTAGCGGGTGTCCAGACATTTAGATACAAACAATCTTCGCTCACCCCCTCCGACCGGAAGTTCATATCCCCAAAAATGGCCCGTTGCATGGCGCGGGACCCAAATTTGTCGGCTTTGCGAACGCCGGTCCAGTTTTTGGCAGGTTGTGGTTCGCGCCAGCGCAGGTCGCCCACGGGCGGAGCCGCAAAGGGAACGCCCCTAAATTCCCGGATGTCGTTTGAATTGGTAATGCCTTCGAGGATGCCGTTGGCCGGGCTGGTGGATGGTTAGGAAGCAATGATAATTTCCTGATTAGCCCCAGCGGGGCGGTGTATTTGTAAACGGTTATTCTATTCCGCTTGTTTATTCCCTACAAAACGGGCAACTTACCACCCATCTATTACCCACAATTCCAATTCCTAAACCAATGGCCAACACCTATACCCAACTGTATATTCATTTTTTTTTGCCGTAAAAGGCCGCCAAAGCCTCATCCGGGAATCGTTCCGCGACGAACTCGAAAAATATATGTGCGGCACCATCCGCGAACGAAATCATAAACCGATTGCCATCTATTGTATGCCCGACCATACCCACATTCTCGTCGGGCTAAATCCGGCGGAATCCATCTCCACGCTGATGCAACACGTTAAATCGAAATCATCGGGGTGGATCGACGAACGACAGTTTAATGCGGACGAATTCAATTGGCAGACTGGCTATGGTGCGTTTTCCTACGGACGATCACAGCTCGATGTGATCATCAACTACATTCAAAAGCAACCGGAACACCACCGGACAAAAACATTCAAAAAAGAATATCTGACGTTTCTTACACTATTTGGCATCGACTTCAAGCAGGAATATCTATTCGATTGGATTGACGAGGATTGAAATTTGGATAGGGAACCCGTCAATAGGTATAGCCACCACCACACCGTTCTTTTAGGTAGCCGACCTACGAACATGACTAACCCGAACCTGATGCTGAAATCGCTGTATAAAATTCTGCCCAAAGAACGTATCAAAGACCGACTGATCGACCGCTATGCGTATGCCAGTGATGCCAGTCATTTTTATTTAATTCCACAGGCCATTGTCCAGCCAATTTGTGTGGAAGAAATTCAGAAACTGTTTGAATATTCACACGAACACAACATCCATATTACGTTTCGGGCGGGGGGGACAAGCCTGTCGGGGCAGGGCGTGACGGATGGAATCCTGGTGGATCTGAGCAACTACTGGCGACGGGTTGTGCCTGAAAATCAGGGCGAAACGGTGCGGATTGAACCCGCCGTGATTGGGGCCAACGTGAACACCATTCTCAAGCGGTATGGCCGCAAAATTGGTCCCGACCCGGCTTCGATCAATGCCTGTATGATGGGTGGTATTTTGTCGAATAACTCCAGCGGCATGTGCTGTGGGGTGGTGCAAAATGCGTATCACACCCTGAAACACATGACGTTTGTGTTGCCCAACGGCCTCGTTTTCAACACCGAAAAATCCGACGACTACGCCCGTTTTTTGCAGGAAGCCGCCCCCATTGCCAACGGCCTGACCCAACTCCGGCAGGAGGTTTTGAGCAACACAGGCCTCGTGGAGCGCATCCGCAAAAAATATCGGCAAAAAAATACGGTCGGCTACGGCATGAATGCCTTCGTGGATTTTGAACACCCCTTAGATATCCTGACACACCTGATTATCGGTGGCGAAGGTACGCTCGCGTTCATTGCCGAGGCCGTGCTGAACACCGTGCCGGATTTGCCCTGCAAACTCACGGCAATGCTCTATTTCGAGAGTCCCGAAGTGGCCTGCAACGCCATTCCGGCCCTGATTTCGACGGGAGCGGCCGCGCTCGAATTTATGGATCGGGCTTCATTGCGCTCCGTGGAAGACATGCCAGGGGTGTCGCCAATCCTCAAAGCCCTGCCCGACACGGCAGCCGCCATCCTGTGCGAGTTTCAGGAAAACACGGACGTGGGAGTTACCGAAAAATATGAAAAGGCCAAACCCACTTTTGCCGCCCTACCCCTGATTGCCGAACCCCTGTTTACGCAAAACGCCACCGAACAGGCCATGATGTGGAAAATTCGCAAGGGCATGTACCCCTCGGTGGCGGGGATGCGGGCCAAAGGTACCTCGGCCCTGATGGAAGATTTCACGTTTCCCGTTGAGCGGCTGGGCGAAGCGGTGGTTGATGTGCAACGCCTTTTTGACAAGTACGAATACGAAAACGGGATCATTTTCGGTCACGCCAAAGACGGCAACCTGCATTTTGTGATCTCGCAATCCTACGCCACAAAAGTGGACATCGACCACTACGAAAAATTTAACGATGCGCTGTTCGATCTGGTGCTGAATAAGTACGACGGAGCCTTGAAAGGCGAACACAGCACGGGCCGGGCGGTGTCGGCCTATGTGGAAGCCGAATGGGGCACGGATGCGTATCAGATCATGAAAAAACTGAAGCAGTTGATTGACCCGACCAACCTGCTTAACCCCGGTATCATCATCACGGAAGACAAATTTACGCACGTCCACAACCTGAAAGTAATGCCCATTATCGAGGAAGAAGTCGATAAATGCATCGAGTGCGGATTTTGTGAGCAAAGCTGTCCCAGCCGCGACGTGACCCTGACTCCCCGCCGACGGATTGGGGTGCGCCGGGCCATCAAACGCCTGCACACTGCCGGGGACATGGCTACCCGCGATGCTTTGCTGAAGGATTATTCATTCGATGGCCTGGCCACCTGCGCCACCGATGGGATGTGCGCCACCAACTGCCCCGTTGACATCAATACGGGCGATTTGGTGAAGCGGCTCCGGCGCGAAAACCACTCGCCGTTCCAGAATAAACTGGCTCTGACGGTCTCCAAAAACTTCGCGTCGCTGGAAACAGCCACCCAATTGGTGCTAAAAACGGGATTTGCGCTGAACGGTTTGCTCGGCAAAAACTTCATGAAAAACCTGACCACAACGGGCCGGAAAATCGTTCCGGCAATGCCTTTGTGGTCGAATTACATGAGCAAACCACCCCAGGCCATTACCAATAACGGAGCAGCAATAGAAACCACACAGCCGTCGATCGTCTATTTTTCGAGCTGTATTTCGAGGATGATGGGGGGTGACATTCTGGGGCATTTTATGTCGGTTTGCCACAAAGCGGGCATTCCCGTTATTGTGCCGACGGATGGCAGGGGAATGTGTTGCGGGCAGGTTTTCTCGTCGAAAGGGTTCACAGATGCGTATCAGTTTACGGCCAACGAAACCATCGAAAAGCTGTTTTCCCAGTCGCAGGAAGGCAAATTGGCGGTGGTGATGGACGTGACAAGCTGCACCCAAACCCTGAAATCGTGCCGCACGTCCCTCACCGATGCCAACAGAGCCAAGTTCGATGCCCTGACGTTTTTAGATGCCATCGACTTTGCCGCCGACCGGCTATTGCCCCTGCTAACGATCTCGAAACCCAAACAGTCCATTGTGTTTAACCCGGATTGCTCGGCCCACAAAATGGGGGCCTTGCCCAAACTCC
>JAJAYX010000800.1 GCA_026785985.1 Rudanella sp.
CAACTTATCGTTTGATGCAATCCCCCTAACTCTTCTGCCCTTTTCTGATTTTGCCAAATCAGACCCTAAAAATGCTCCGACTATATCTGATAACAACTGGTAGTTGGCCTTATAATTGATGCGTTGAATTGATTGTATGCACCGTCAGAACGCGGTAATTCGTTTCATAAACCCTTTAGACTGCTTTTTAGAATGGATCAGGACTCAATAGACACCCTGGAGTTTGTCCATCGCCTGCTACTGGTGGATAACTCAGTGAAGGTGATCAGAATTTTAGTTGAGGTCACGGGTGGTAGTGAGAAATGGCATCATTTAGGTGATATAATCTGGTTTTCAAAAGCGGATTCTGAAGATGATAAGGAGCCAAAATCGGTTCGATGTGAAGTTGAGTTTATTACGGACCGATATGATTTCTTAAAGGAGTCTAAGCTTGGAAAAAAGAGCGTGAAGATTACCTCTTACTTCTTAACGGAGAAAGCGCCCGACCATACATTTAACGGGTACACTTGGTATCGGCCAAATCCCTTTGATAAACACGATAAGGGTGAGGTGATCCATTAGTTCCTCTATTCAGTCCGGCACGAGGTGCAACGCAGTAGCGGCTTAATCAGGCTACGACAGAGCAGCCGTTGATCGACCTAATTCAGCTTGGGGACTTGTTACCTACTGTTCATTACTTCGTCTAATTTAAAGACATAAAAATTATATAATGATCCAGAAGGTAAGCCGAGCATTGACATCTCGCTATAAGAATGCGGCTTTACGTGTGAAGGCCTCCGTTAGTTTTGTCAATGATCTTAAGAATTTCAGGCAACACGTTTCTGAGCAACCTGACTTTCCAATAAATGGTTATTTCCCGTTTATTCTCGAAAAGTACGAAGGTAGTGGACAGCTTTGTCACCACTATTTCAATCAGGATTTGTTAATGGCTCAACGCATTTTTCAGAACAACCCAGAGCGGCATGTTGATATAGGTTCTCGTGTGGATGGGTTTGTGGCGCACGTTGCCTCCTACAGAGCCATTGAAGTGCTTGACATTCGGCCTCTGGAACGAATTATCACGAATATAGTGTTCCGCCAGGCAGACCTCATGCAGCTTCCCGAAGAGCTGATTAATTATACCGATTCGATTTCTTCCTTACACGTGATTGAGCACTTTGGGCTCGGCCGTTATGGGGATCCAATCGACGTAAACGGGCATCTTAAGGCATTAGATAACATCTACCGGATTTTAAAACCGGGCGGCAAGTTTTATTTATCGGTGCCAGTAGGTAAGCAGGGAGTCATGTTTAACGCGCACCGGATCTTCGCCGTCAATTATCTCGTACAGCTACTAGAGAAGCACTACGAGATTGACAATTTTTACTTAATCGATGATACAGATACGCTCCGATATGGTCTGAATCCCCGATCTCCCGAAGCGGCTCAAAGTTTTGGGTGCGGGTATGGTTGTGGCTTATTTGAACTGACGAAGTACTAAAAGAGTTACTGGCTGAGTTTGGCTACGATGAAACCCAACCATTACTGTTCGTGGAACGCAACAGAAAGCATGTTCATCAGGGAGCCGTATTGAGTAGGGTAAGGCAAGGGGTGGCCCATCGGTGATAAGCCGGACAAGGTACGGTTACGGCTACACCATTGCTTGTCCAACTACAATTAAAATGCCTTTTCCTGCACGTGGGCAGTAGTTAACCCGAAGGCGTTCCGATTTTCACCTACACATTGGTAACTACACCTGACTTTTTTAGGGTCATAAGTTACAGATAGACAGTGGTTTACAAAAGTAATTGTGACACCGCTACTTCCTACCGGGACACGTTGTCTGAAAGCCCCAAATCTCGCTGATTTGGGGCTTTTCTCCGTATTGGGCGGGGACATTTCAAGACCAGTAAAAATTTTTAACCTCTCCCGGTTTTGCTCTTCGTTGCCATTTGTTGAGGGCGCGTTTAAAAAATCGTCTGGTAGATGTGCTGGTTGCCCGCTTTTGGGCCCGACACTGACTACAGGTGCATGGTTTTATTTCCACAAGGATTTTTCTTTCTGACGTATCTACGTCTGGAACTGCACGGCAGTAAATCTGCTTTTCTCCCCAAAGTTCACTAAATTTGTCTAAACTGACCTGTTTAAATTAGTGAAGACAGCCGCTCCCAGCAAGCCCACAAAAAACGCCAAAGAAACGCCCCTAAACCGGCAATATAATCAGGTTAAAGCCAAATATCCCGGTGCATTGCTTCTGTTTCGCGTCGGTGATTTCTACGAGACATTCGGCGAAGATGCCATCCGGGCGAGTAAGATTCTCGGCATCACCCTTACCAAACGCAACAACGGCGGAGCCAATGAAGAACTCGCCGGTTTCCCCTATCACTCCCTCGATACACACCTGCCCAAACTCGTTCGGGCGGGCGAGCGGGTGGCCATTTGCGACCAACTCGAAGACCCCGCGCAAGCCAAAGGCATTGTGCGCCGGGGTGTTACCGAACTGGTTACGCCGGGCGTGTCGTTCAACGATAACGTGCTGGATACTCGCCGGAATAACTACCTCGCGGCTATTCATTTCAGTAAAAACGGCAGCGGCCGACCGGAAGACGAATTTGGCGTGGCTTTTTTAGATATTTCGACCGGGGAGTTTTTGGCGGCCCAGGGTAACGCGGCCTACATCGACAAGTTGTTGCAGAGTTTCAACCCCTCGGAAGTGCTCTATTG
>JAJAYX010000801.1 GCA_026785985.1 Rudanella sp.
CCCCCCCCCCCCCCCCCCCCCCCCCCCCCCCCCCCCCCCCCCCCCCCCCCCCCCCCCCCCCCCCCCCCCCCCCCCCCCCCGCTTACGGGTGCGGGAAAGTTTCTGAGCCAAAGTGGACGATACTTCCTGGCTCTCGATACGTATTATCGCTCCTCGTTCTCGTCCAGTCCGTCGCCGTCGAAGTATCTGAATATTGATGGATACGCTTTGCTCAACGGCCGAGTTGGCTTTCGGGCTTCCAATGGCATCTCTATTTTGGTGTGGTCACGCAACCTTTTAAACAATAATTATTTTGAGCAACTGTTGCCAGCGGCCGGTAATGCCGGTCAGTATGCAGCCGTGCTGGGCGACCCCAGGACGTATGGCGTAACCTTGCGCTATACCTTCTAACTGTGTATAGCTAGGGGAACGGGCTATTGTGAAACCAACCAGCCCGTTCCTAATCCTCCCGGCAATAGCCAGCCCCAAACCGGAAAACCGAACATGATGAGTACCAGACCATGATGGTAAGCAACATGCCGCACAATAAAGGGTGTCGTTCGGGAGACGGGCTATTTTTACACGAACGGTTTCAACGCCACCACTCCGTTTTTGGCAATACACCATCAAGCACAACAGGCTCGCCAATCCGGGGCGTGGTATAAGGAAACCCGACTTCATTAGTGCGTTTGGTGAACCGTTCCACGGGTTCTGTCCACGAGTGATAGGCCAGCGTAAACTTGCCCCAATGCACGGGCAATACGACTTTCGCCCAATTCTTTAAAGGTTTTATCGTAACCCGAATCGCCACCGAAAAAGATGCGATAACCCGGCAAATCAAGCACAAACGACGACCCAAGCGTTCGCCCCCGCGCGAAACTGCGGCCCGAAATGTGCCGGGCCGGGGTGGCTGTGATTTTAACGTCCGAGGGCAAGGTGGTGCCTTCCCACCAGTCGAGTTCGGTGGTTTTGTTGGCGGGAACACCCCAGCGTTCGAGCCGGGTGATGGCGGGGTCAATCCCGAAAACAGGCCGACGCACAAACAGAAAAAAAGTGGCTACCAACAGGGCCACAACAATGACAATAGTGAGCATAAGGCGTTTGCGCGGGCGAGACATACGCGGGCAACGGTGGCGATGCCGATTGGGTTCCTTGCGGGCAAGGGTGAGCAGCCGGTTTTAAAAAAAGTTTCTACTATCGCCCTGTTTATCTACATTGCGCTACCCATTTTCTACCATTTGGCGTATTGCATCCGTTAGCCGCCTTTCACTCTCCATGACCCTCAATTTCTACGAACGAATCCACCGAACGCTTCTTGAAAACCCCGATCAGGAGTCCATCATTTGGCCCAACACCGACCAAACCGACTCGGTTTACACGAACCGGGTGATTCTGGACCGGGTGGCGACAGTCAGGCAGGTTTTGAGCCAACAGGGCATTGTGTCGGGGCAGTCGGTGTTGCTGGCGGTGCCGGTTTCGTTCGATTTAATCGGCTCGTTGTTGGCCATTATGGCACTGGGAGCCATTCCGGTGCTGCCCCCGGCGGGTTCGTCCCTGTGGGGCGTATTGTTGCTAATGCGCCGGCATGGTAGTAAGGCGGTGATCGTTGCAAAGCGGCCACCCGCCTTTATTCAACTGATAGCCAATTGGTTAGATATATTAATCCTCACACCAACAACCCATTCAGGCGCATCCATAACGTGGTTGCCCCCACAAACCGTTGACCCCAACCAGCCTGCATTGATTTCGCACAGCTCCGGCTCTACCGGCCAACCGAAAGCCATTTGGCGGAGCCACCGGGTGCTGTTGGCGCAACACGAAGCCCTCAGCAGATCGTTTCCTGCATGGCCCGGTCAGCGCGATTTTCCCCTGTTTCCGAACATCCTACTCCATAACCTGGCAACGGGTACGGTCAGTATTCTACCCGACTTGCCCCGGTTCGCGCTCACCCGGATAGACCCGGCCCGAATTGTTCAGCAAATCATCCGGCAACGGGTGCAGACCCTCACGGGTAACGTCTATTATTTCGTCAACCTGCTGGCGTACCTTCAAACGCACCCGCACCCGTTTCCGCAGGTGCGGGCCGTGGGTGTGGGCGGTTCGCCCGTTCCCGAACGACTGGCGCAAGCCCTGAAAGCCACGTTTGCCGGGGCCGAGGTTTATATCATTTACGGCTCCTCGGAAGCCGAACCCATTGCCATTCGGACGGTTGGTTCCGGGCCGGAAAACCCGCGTTTGGGCTATGTAGTGGGCCTTATTCACCCCTCGATTCAGGTTCGGATACGTCCCACTGACACGCTTCGTTTCGCTGATGAAACCACGCAGCCAATGGGCGAAATTGAGGTGAAAGGGGCGCACGTAGCTACTGATACCACCGATTGGCTGGCAACGGGCGATTATGGGTATCTGAATCCGGCGGGGCAGTTGGTGCTGACGGGCAGGCGGGGCAATGCCCAACTCCACGGGGGCGTTGGGCATTACCAGATCGAGCATACGTTATTGGCGGTCGCTGGCGTTGAACAGGCAGCAGCCCGCGCTACCGAAACCGGCTTTGCGGTTTATGTGCAGGGGTCGACCAATGAAGCCGACCTTCGGCGTTTGCTGGCCGACCAATTTCCCGCCGATCTGATTGAACAGATTCAATTTCGGGACACCTTGCCCGTTGATGCCCGCCACCATTCTAAAATCCGTTATGATGCACTCTGAGTTTTACAATGTGGAACTGGACCGCCTGCGCTATTCATTGGTGTGGGAAGATAGCCAAACCCTGTACAGCGGTCTCGACATTCAGCCCGACGACCGGGTGCTGCTCATCACCTCGGCGGGTTGCAACGTGCTGAACGCGCTCCTGAAAAGCCCCCGGCAGATGGTCGCCGTTGACCTGAACCCGGTACAGAATGCCCTGTTGCTGTTCAAAGTCTTCCTGATTACCCACCATAACCACGCCATTTTTCATGCCCTGATGGGGTTTGATGGCCTCGCAGCCGTAGCCCCTGCGTTTGCTCAGGTGGCTCCTACCCTACCCGCCGAAGGGCGTGGTTACTGGACTTCGTTTTTCAACAGCCACCCCGAAGGCATACTTACGGCGGGCAAACTGGAAGCATATATCACGGGCTTTTTCAGAACGCTTGATGCCGACAACAGGCAAAAACTACGCCAGTTGATTCAGTTCGACAATCTCGACGAACAGCGGTCTTACTTCCAAAACCAGTTGGCTACCAGCACGTTCCGTAAGCAGTTCATTCACTATTTCGATGAGGCTAACCTCAGCAAAGGCCGCGACCCGAAGCTGTTCAAGTACGCGCAGGAGTCGGGTGGGGAAGCGTTTTATAACCGCTTCGTTCACCACCTATCGACCGTGGAAGTACAGTACAATTTCTTCTTCCGCTTTTTCCTGTTCGGCCCGGAGCACCTGCCCGAATTCATTTTACCACCTTGTTATCAGCCCCAAAACTACGCTGCGCTGCGGGCTAATCTGCATCGCCTGACGATTGTGGACAATGAAGCGGTCGATTACCTGCTGTCGGCGGAGGGGCAGACCATCAACAAGGCCAGTTTGTCGAATATTTTCGAATACACCAGCCAACGGGAGTTTGAGCGGGTGTGCCGGTTGCTGTTGGTGCGTGAAGGGCCATCCCTCCGGTTCGTTTTCTGGAACCTGCTCCAGGAACAGACCGCACCGCCCAACAGCGGCTGGATTGAGGTTGAGTTGTCCAACCAAACTCCGCAGGATACCGCCTGTTTCTACTTCCGAAATGTGCGGCAGATACAGCCTGTGCGGTGACTGCTCTTTCACTCTCTCATTTTTTCACCATGCAACACTACCTCAGCCCTGCTTTTATTGAACAACTTATGCGGAAACACGCACCCGAAAACAACATCCGGGTGTTTGATTGTCAGCCACTGCCCATCGATAATTCGGCCAGTATTTTGGCCGTGCTGACCGCCGGGCAGTCCGAAAAACCGATTGGTCATTTCGGCCTGGCCGTTGATTTTGAATCGGCGGGGGTGCGGAAAATGCGCCGGTTGGTGATGAAGATAAAGCCACACGGGGGCGAGGTGGTGGCCATGCTGCAGCAGTTGGCCCAGGCGTGCGGGGGGCCATTGGCCGAAATCTACCCAACCTATGCATCAATGACGGGTTTCCTGCACACCCACGGGCGCGAACTGGAGGTGTATGCTAAACTCCCCTCGGCCCTGCAACCCGACATCTTTGGCACCTATGCCGATGAACCAAACGGCGCGTACCTGATTCTGATGGAGTTTCTGGACAATGTTGACCTGCTGAACTCCGCCATGACCCCCGAAGCCTGGACAGACGAACACATTCGGCTGGCCCTGAGCCAGATAGCAGCCTGGCACGCGCAACACCTGAACAAGCGCCTGCCCCTAAACCCGGCGTATTGGGACGATTACCCCTCTGCGGCCTACATGGCCAACCTGAGTCCGTTGTGGGCGGCTCTGCTCCAGAATGCCGCCGACCATTTTCCCGACCTGTACAACCCCGACCGGGTGCAGCGGCTCAGGGTGGCTATTGAGGCTATTCCTGCTTACTGGCGGGAGTTGACTCAGATGCCCAAAACGCTGATTCACAATGATCTGAACCCCCGTAACACCTGCTTCAAAACGGTAAACGGTTCGCCCAACCTGTGCGTGTATGACTGGGAACTGGCCACGTTTCATGTACCCCAATACGATGTGGTGGAGCTACTATGCTTTGTGCTGGACACCGACCGATACGACCTTCGGGAGTCGTACCTGGAACAGTACCGCAAGGCATTGCACGAACGCACGGGCCTCTATGCCGACGAACGGGCGTTCAGGCGGGGCTTCGAACTGGCGGCTTATGATTTCGGGCTGCATCGGCTGGGTATGTACATGATGGCGCACACCGTTAGCCCGTATCCGTTTTTGCCGCGCGTTGTGGGGAGTTATTTCGATATGCTGAGTACCTTCTCGAACAACCCATACTCCGCTTCTTCGTAGTCCATATCGTTGGAGAAGTGCAGGGAAAAATTATCGGCCCGCATCAGGCAAAAAATGACTTCCTCGTACAATTCCCGGAAGTGAAGCATCCCATAAGCCCCCAAAAACGACATCAGGCCGAGCTTTCGGTAAGCCGGATGCACCCCCACCGACCGCACCAGCAGGACTTTTTTGGCCAATCGCGGGAAGTCGCGTTCAAAAACGGGCCGCTCGTCCGGTTCAGTCCCCGGCAACTGGTAATTGGGGTGGCAAAAACTCATGGCGACCAACTGCCCCAACGCCCGGTCGCGGAACAGCACCGACGAATGCGGACACAATTTTTCGGCATACTGCTGGTTATAAAGCAGCCTGAATTGCGCGTCGGAAATGGGTTTGTAGGCCGGATTCGCACCAAAAATGGGGTGAACCAGCGCGAACAGTTCGGCCTCGTGTTGCCGCCAGGTGTCGGGGTTGAGGGGAATAATGTCGAAGGGCAGTTGCGACAGCCCCGCCAGCAACTGCTGTTTGGTGTCGTAGGCAAACGGAATGGCGTTGCTCCGAATCAGGCGACTGGCAAACCGGCTCCGAACCCGAAAACCGAGTTGCTTCAACAAGGCCGGATAATACGCCGGTTTGGCTGGCTCCCGGTCAAAGCGGCCCCACGAGGGCGCGTCGGTCAGGCGAAGGCGGTAGGCATGGAAGGTGTTGAAATTCAGTGGCCCCACCACCACCACCCGACCTCGTTCCTGCGCATCGGCTTCGAGCATGGCAAAGGCCCGTCGGTTGAGCGGGAGGTCGTCTGTCGTCTCCCAAAACCCAAACAGGGCTTCGGTGGAGTCGTGCGGAAAAATGCCGACCAACCGAATCGTCCGATGATCAGTATACAGCACAATCTCGTTGCGGTCACTCTCCATCCGAAATAGGTTCGACACGTAGGTCGGCGCTTCGCTGGCACTTGACGGAATGGCAAAAAAAGAGCCGGGAAGGGCATTTTGGTACGGGATGCGGTATAGTGTGTTCATGTCGGTATGTTTATGGCCCCGCTTCCTCCGTTCATCGTAATTACCTGCCCCGATTGCAGGGTTTTGGTCAAACCCGGCACGTTGATGATGGTGGGCAGGCCCAGTTCGCGCAGCAAAATAACCGAATGCGAGAGCGAGGAGCCTTTTTCGATCAACACCCCCCGGCAGGTCGGGAACAGCACCGCCCAACCCGGATCGGTGCGGAGGGCACACACGATTTTCCCCGTCACGTCGAGCGAGTTGCGGGGGTCGGTGATAACGATGACCTCGCCCGTGACGACACCCGGTACACAACCCGTTCCCTGCCAAACACCGGGCTGTTGGGCGGCAACCGCTTCGGCGGGCAGCGGTGGCGAAGGCACCGTTACGCGGCTGGGCACGTCTTCAATTTCATAGTGGGCAAACTCGGCCTTTCGGTGGGCTACCCGGTCGGGCAGATCGGCTACGTTTTGGGTTCGGAGGGCTTCCAGAATTTCGGTTTCGGTCAGGTAAAAAACGTCCCTGGCAGCCGTCAGTCCCTGTGCCGTGGTCAGCGAGTCGCCCATTGCGAGGTACAGGGCGCGGTACATGCCAAACAACCGGGTTCGTTCCAGCCGCAGGCTCTCCCGGTAGCGGATAGCCCGCTGCAACCGGGTGAGGGTTCGCCAAACGCCCCGCCGGAACCACGCGGAGCGATTGGCCAACAAACGGGTTAGTTCGGCGGCTGCCCCGGTGTGCAGGTGAGGGGCAGTTTCGGGCAACTGTTTTGCTGCCAAATCGGCGGTCAGGTAGTTGCGAAGATACCCGTAGAACACCTGCGGGTTGAGCCGCATCGTAACGGTTTCGAGCTTCAGTTCGCCCACCGTCCGGTCGCCGTACTGGTCGATAAACTGGCTCACTGATTTATGAAACGCGGGAAAGTCGACCGCCATCCGCTGGTGAATAGCCGCGTCCTTAGATGCAATTAACACCTGTAAATCAGGCTGTTCCCGCGCCTTAACAGCCAGTTGCTGCATAGCCCGAACGGGTTGCGTACTCTCGATTTGTTTATCGCCCGAGAGGTAGCGACTCAGGAACTCCTCCGGTTCGGCAACGCCCACCCGTTTCAGTTTACGAACAACGCTACCGTTGTTCATCATCACGTAAAAATCGTTGATGATGGGCGTTGACCAGTTGCCCAGTAAGTTGGTGTCTAACTGCTCTTTTTGGAGCAAGAGGTCGGCGTTGCTCAGGCGGCTCAACGCCCGTTTATAGAACCGTTGGTAGTGTCGCTGGAAGTGGGTGTGAAACGCCGGAACCCGTTTGTTCAGTTGCGAAAATGCCCATAACAGGCGCGACAGATTCACCAACAGTCCGGGCAACATGGACAGCTTTTGACCAGTTGTTTTTTCGGTATTCCGCACAAAATCAACGGGTTCGTCGAGGCCCATCATCCGCTCCATGTCGGCTTTGTTTTGCCGGAACGAAGGCAGTAGTTGCAGCCCCCGATACCAGTTGTTGATGTTGTAATAAATCCGGCCCTTCACCAATCCCAACAGGTTAGTTACCAGCCCCTCCTGCGCCCGAATGCGGGCCGCTGGCAGGCCCAGCGTCTGCATGGTTTGGCGATAAACCGTGGCGTAGGCCCGGCTCGCAAAACTGAACGTCAGCGGGGTCGTCACGCCACAATAGCTCTCCTGGATATTGGCGTTATCATACACAATCACCTCCGGGATAGGCTGGGTGATGGGCCGCGCCTGCACCACGAAAACGTCGGTATCAGTAACCACAAACTCCACGTCCTGTGGTCGCCCAAACGTTTGTTCGATGGTAGTGCCAAGCTGAAACAACGCCCGCAACTGACTGTCTGTCAGGCACGAAATGGCCTGCCGGGCTGGCGATACAGCCACCGTCTGGAGACCGGCTTTATTGGCCACAACCACCTGCTGCTGCTTGGTGGCAATGACCCTCCGGTGCAATTTCCCGGACGTTTTCAACCAGTAGAACTCGTCGGCATCGAGGGTTCCGCCTACCAGCCCCTCACCAAACCCGAACACGGCATGAGCGGCCATTTCCTGCGGGTACTCAGGGAAGGTGGTAAACAGCACCCCACTGGCAACGGGCGTGATTTGCTGCTGAATGATAACGGCGGGCCGGGCGACCAACGTCAGGTTTTTCCGGACCCGGTAGGCAACGGCCCGCTCCGAACACGCACTGCTGGCACAACGGGTAACGGCCTCATAAACAGCCGGTAAGGAAGTTAGATTCAGAAATGAGTCCATCAGACCGGGAAACGCGTTGGTGTCGCCATCTTCATCGGCCACCGACGAACGAACTACCACCGCCCGCTCTGAAAAGCCCCACTCCGCCAAAATCCGGGCGATTTCGGCCTTGTCGGCTTCCGACAGTACAAACGCCTGCAACCGCTCCCGACGCACCCCAACCGAGGGTTCATTGGCTGGCAAACCATCCAAAATGGCATCGAACGTCTCGGCGGGAATCACCAGGAACGGCGGCACCGACAACCCCAATTGCTGGAGCTGGTAGAGTCCGTTGGCTTTGCCGCCGATGGTCTGTGAAGCGGTATTCGGTGTGTTATGGAGGATCATGGGGTTGGCTTTGGTTCAGAAATTAACAACCCCAATTACCGACAGGTAGCTGACCAGCATAGCGAGCGACACCAGTAATTCGGCCATTTTCAGCGTCTTTTCGCGGGGCCGGGTCAACGCGACGACATACACAATCAGGGTAGCAGTGAACAAAAGCCCAATCAGAAAAAAGGGCATCCAACCCGATTTCAGGGCCATCAGCAGGTAGCTCTGAACGGCCATACCCGCTCCCGAAATCAGCAAAACGGTCAGGATGGCCGGTGCGTAACCCATTGATTTTGAATAGGAATCGATCCGTTGGCGTTCGGATTCGGGGGCGTGAATCTTGCGGGCTATCTCGAACGCAAACCCACCCAGCAAACTCAATCCTGCCAACAGCAGCAGCGGTCGTGTCGGCCCATCGGCGGGGGCGTAGGCCGACCAAATCCAGCCAATCACCAGCGGCATGATGAGCATGTGGGTGATGGCGTAGAGCAACAGCCGTTGTTTCAGGAAGTGGCTCACAAAAAACTCGTAGCGCATGAGCAGGCTATACATCAGGGC